>RPQK01000153.1 GCA_003819755.1 Acidobacteriota bacterium
GGCCTCTGGAATGAGCTATCGACCAAAACCGGGCTTATCCATGTGTTCTGTACGATAGACTTTGGTCGATAAAACTATAAGAGTCGAGTTTTCAGTCACTTCTGTCGAACCATAAGATCGGTGTTGGTCGATAGAATGTGAGATATAGCGCAAAGCTTCCAAGGATCCTCTACATCGAAGACAACCGGTCCAGGAGACACAGAACTACCTGAGCGAAGTCTTCGGAGGTCTCAAGGAAAGAATCCGATCTACGGTTATTATTTCTCCTCGCTTTCCGGAACCCCCATATCTAGGAGAGTAATTTTCCTAAAGAGCCGCGGAGTGTGATGAGTGGCGAGCGCGCCCCTGCCACGACGCCGGCGCACCCACTGACACACGCGAAAGAGACTGGGGATGTGGCTTAGAAACACACCGTGAACGCGGCTGTCGGCCAGCTTCCCAAAATTCAATCAGGCCTGTTCAAGCCACCAGTCTTGAATTCGTTTCGGAATCCATGTACACGCGATCCTCGGGTTTGCGACGGCGTCAACCCGCCGGGCGACGTCCTGGTCAGGGTTGACGATGAGCACCTTGGCGGCACCGGTGGGCGGATACCTGGTGCCTCTTCCTTCAATCGTCCCTCGATCTGATTGTGGAAACCGCACCGGAAAAAGGTCCCCTCTGCCGGTCGGCTCGCGTCAAACAGATCCAGATTCACGGCGATCTCAGTAAGAAGCTGCTCGATATCAGGAAAGGTCGTCTTGCGCTTCATGGTGAAATAGGGGTGATGGAATTCAATGATCCTTCGAAGCTGGGTTCTGGGCTCCTCGTCCAACCGACTCCAGGCGTCGATAAGCAGGCTTTTCGTGAGTGGATAGCCGAGACCGGCTGAGAATCCGGCGCCGACGACGTAGACACCGTCTCTGATACGTTCCGGCTCCGGCGCCACAGCGCGTGCATGTCCTCCTTCGGGGCCGCGCCATGCTGGCGGAGGATATCGACGAATTCGAGATAGCTGCGGGCCTCGTTATCCCTCGCGCCGAGCATGCTCAAGGGAGAGACGAAGGGAACACGCGCCCCCTGCTCCCGGTCAAAACGGCGCAATGGAAGAACGGGCTTGTCGGCAACGGTCTCAAGCCGCCATGCGGGAACCGGAATGCCGGCTTTCTGCGCAAGCGTCAGGGCGACGACCTCCCATACGACCGTGTTCCATTCGTCTCCGTTGTTCGGAAACTTTGCGATTGCGAGATGGCTGTCGCCGTCCCGGACCGAAGCCTTGGGACGGGCACCGCCGAGCGATGAACCGGGTGCGAGGAGCAGGCGCAGATCCTCGTCGCTATCGGTTTCGGTGAGAACGTGATCGGCAGCGGAGAGCAAGCGGGGCAGCTGGATCAGCGGCGGGATCTTCGTCGGGCCGTGCTCGGCGAGAAATGGCGCCCCTTCCCGCTTACGTACACGAGGGTTTCCTTGTCCATCACCCGCCTCCGCTGCCTTTTGGCTTGGCTGGCTTCCGCCGGCGCGAAAGCCGGATACGTTCTGGTAGATGTTCCCCTTCAAGTTCAAGTCCGACGGAATCGTGCCTGGGATCGGCTAGGTCGGCGAGTCGCTCCGCCATACCCAGCGCGAATAAGACCTTTGCGTATGCCCCAATCGAAGCGCGCGGATCCCCCTTCTCAATCCTGTTTAGTGTCATCCTGCTGATGGAGGCCCGCTCGGCAAGGATGGCGACGGGTATGCGCCGCCGGCGTCGAGCATCACGAATGTCGTGTCCGAGCTTCCGCAGGGCACGGGAAACCGGGATCGGGACTGGCGGTGGCTGGACCTCTCTCATCTTTTAACGTCCTCCAGGGTAGACCTTACACCGTTTATAGTATCGTATCGTGGACGCTAACTCAAAGTGACTAAAGCCGTCTCTGGGAACTCGGCCGGAACAGCCGGGGTTCTTCACATTGAAGAACCGGAACTGATATGGCTGCTACGAGAACATTCGTGGGCTTGAGGACCCGCGCGAGGGTCTTCGCGTACCCCAGGGTTCGCTTAGGGGGCGAATGATTGTCGACGAAGGGTTGCCTGTCGACCATCAAATAGTTTACCCGATTGCGTCGGAAGTACGATTACGCGCTGAAGCGGACCTGGTAATTATCCCCCCGCCCTTTCTGAACGCTTGGAGATAAGCCCCCAAGTGCGCCGACGAGTCGAGCAAGAGGAGCCTCAAACACGACTTGTGCAACTGACTCCACTAGACGCGGGAAAAATGCGTCGAGACACTAGGGCCAGATGCAGTCTCTAAGTTATTGATTCCATTGGTGCCGGAGGGGGGAGTCGAACCCCCACGAGCTGTAAGGCTCGCCAGATTTTGAGTCTTTGGCGCTTCAAGCCGATATCTGCCAATATCCCCCCACTATCTACCAACGCCCCCGATTTCTAACGCATTCACAAGCACTAACCGGCGGGGAGAAAATCCCCCGATTTCCGGTAGATTTCCCCCAGATTTTGCCTTTTTCGCCGAGTAGTGTTCCGATTTTGTTCCGACGATCGACCAGCCACGTCAATCCTCCCTCGCTCACAATGCCCGCGTGGTCACCGCGAAGTTAAGTAGACCGACATCCTGTCCAGCTACCTCGCCGTTCATCGACTTGAATCACCCGGCTACCTCGCGTCAATATATTCGTAAGACCTAATTTCAGGGGGAGTTTCCATGCAGAGTCCTGCACCGAAGGGTTTCTCTTCGTGTGCCAGCTCCAAGAAGATTTCATCCGCTGATGATGCCGAACGAGTGAATTCAACTGTCGAACTGCTCGACCGAGCCCGATCGGGAGAGCAGGAGGCGCTGAACGTGCTCTTCCGGCGTTACATCCCATTACTGAAGCGGTGGGCGAGTGGCCGGTTGCCCCTCAGGGCCCGGAGCATGGTGGACACGGAAGACTTGGTTCAAGAGACGGTCATAAACACGCTTCGGCATCTTCCGGATTTCGAATACCGGGACGAGGCCGCGCTTCACCGTTATCTTCGCCGGGCACTGAAAAACTACATAAATGATGAGATCCGCCGAGCCGATCGGCGGCCGGCGGAGACAACGATGGGGGAAGAACAACCGGACAAAGAGCAGTCTCCACTCGCCGAGGTCATCGAGCGGCAAATTCACGAGGAGTATGAGCAGGCCCTGGGTCGACTGAAATCAAAAGACAGAGAGCTGGTCATTGCCAGGCTCGAGCTCGGGATGTCTTACGAGGAGATCGCCCGCGGTTTCGGGAAATCGTCGCCGGACGCTGCCCGGATGGCTGTGGCGCGGGCCGTATCCCAGGTTGCCGAGGAGATGGCCCGATGAGCCGGAGGTCTCCGACACTCCGCCACCTCGCAGAGCTCGTCTCCGATGGCGCCAGCATTGACTGGAACGCGGTTGAGGCAAGCCTGTCAGGTGAACGCGAACGGCAGGTCGCGGCGAAATTGAGAGCTCTGTCGGAGATGTCTGAACCACCGCCCGTCGTTGCTGACGCCGAGATGCAGTCGACGGCCGCCTCGGGATCCTGGGGACACCTGGCGATCCTCGAAAAGATTGATGAAGGTCGCTTCTCTCAGGTGTTTCGCGCTCGTGACCTCTGGCTGGACCATCTGGTGGCGCTGAAGCTCATTCGCCAGCCCGGTTGGACGCGGTCAGCCCCGGCGGTCATCTCCGAAGCTCACCGAATGGCTCAGGTCCGACACCCGAATGTGGCCAGGATCTACGGTGCTGAAGCGCAGGACGGATCGGTCGGGCTGTGGATGGAGTTAATCGAAGGCGAAACGCTCGAGAATTGCGTCCTGGATCGAGGGCCGATGAGTCCCGCCGAGGCGACCGCGATTTGTGTCGACCTGTGCAGGGCGCTCGCCGCGGTCTATGACGCAGGCTTTCTCCACTGCGACCTTAAAGCTCGCAATGTCATGCGCGAGCGGGGTGGAAGAACTGTCCTCATGGATTTTGGAATCGGACGCCCGCTTGAGGACTGCGCCGGGAGTGTGAGCGGCACTCCTCTCTACATGGCTCCCGAGCTCCTGGCTGGTGGCATACCGTCACTGGAATCCGAGATCTATAGTCTCGGCGTCCTGCTGTTCTTTCTTCTAACCGGGACTCATCCGGTCTACGGAAAGACAATCGAGGAGATTGCCGAGGCACACGCGAGAGGGCAAGCTCGTCTTCTTGCCGATATCCGTCCCGACCTGCCGAACGGGCTTGTCCAGGTGGTTGAAAAGGCTTTGTCTTCGCGACCGGCAAACCGTTTTCATTCTCCAGGCGAAATGGAGAAAGCACTGCGGTCGGCCGTTACCGAGGTGACACAGGCCTTGAACCGTGGCCGGATCAGGCGGTTCCTCTACGCAGGGATCGCTGTCCTGCTCCTCTCAAGCGCGCTCTTTTGGACGTTGTCGACTCGTAAAGCCGAGAGGCCGGAGTCCGCGCTCGCAGTTGTTCCACTGACCAGCTCCCCTGCTTGGGAGTTCTTTCCCACCTTCTCGCCTGACGGCAGTCAGGTGGCCTTCCAGTCGAACGGTAATAACCGAAATCAAGATATTTACGTCAAACTCGTGGGTTCCGAGGATTCGACATTACGTCTGACCGACGATCCGAGGTCCGAGTATGACCCGGCTTGGTCTCCGGATAACCGCTGGATTGCTTTTGTACGGTGGCTGCGTGCTGATCGATATTCGGTAGTTTTAAAGCCGCCGATCGGGGGTCTCGAGCGTCCTTTGACCGAGGTCGGGAGATCGCCGGGTCTCGTCGGTCTAAATAGGGGAATAACCTGGCACCCGGCCGGAGAGTGGTTAGTTCTGTGCGATACGGCAGGCAACGGTCGGCAAGCTTTGTATCGCGTTTCTATTACCTCTGAGGAGAGAAGGCAACTGACTTTTCCACCGGCCGAGGGATCCGGCGATGCCGACCCCGCATTCTCTCCGGATGGCCGTTGGCTCGCGTTTACGAGGTTTGTCGGCGAGAACAGTCCGGATGTTCACCTGCTCGCCTTGACTGAGGAACTGACTCCGCTGGCGATGCCGAAACCAGTGACCAAGAGCCATGACAGTCAAGCCCCGGTCTGGGCGCCTGACGGCCGAGACATCCTCTTTGTGAGAAGGGTTCCGTGGGCGGCGAGTCTCTGGAGGGTGGCCGCATTCGAAAAAGAGACGCCTCATCGCGTCCCGATCACCAGTCAAAGCATGGTGCCCGCCGTTTCACCCTCGAGCCGCCGATTGGCGTACGCCTACAATCGCATGTCAGCCGATCTCTGGGAATTCGATAAACCCGCCCCGGGCGCCCGGCTAACCGCGAAGTATCCAGCGCCGTCAACCTTCGTCGACATGGTTCCTCAGTATTCGCCTGACGGAAGCCGGATCGCTTTTCAATCCGCCCGCTCGGGAAGCCTTGAGATCTGGGCGTGTCAACGTGACGGATCCAAGCCCATACAGCTGACCGGGTTGGGGATGGCCGAGTTGCCGGCCTGGTCACCTGACGGAGGCCAAATAGTCCTTTCTGCGATTGACGAGGAGGGCAGTCATGTCTACCAGGTTAATTCGTATGGAGGAAATCTTCGTCGACTGACGAGCGGACGGTGCGACAACAAATGGCCGAGCTATTCTCGCGACGGCCGCTGGATCTACTTCGGATCGAACCGAAGCGGATCTTACCAGGTCTGGAAGAGCCCCGTGGGGGGCGGCGGTCAGCCTCTGCAGGTTACCGCGAACGGCGGGACCGCGGCCATCGAATCGACGGACGGTAAGCTGATCTATTACTTGAAGCGATCACCGGTAGAGGGGCTGGTGCCGCTCTGGAAGGCGCGCTCCAGCGGCGGCGATGAGAGTCAAGTACTGGAGTCGGTCTGCGTTATTAGTTTCGCCGTGTTTCAAAACGGGATCTACTTCGTTCCCCGCCGGGAGCGGGAAGGCACCCCGGTCGACTTCTATGACTTCGCAACCGGTAAGACCAGCCGGGTCCTCTCTTTCCCGCCACCGAGCGGCGGCTGGGGCTTCTCGGTCTCGCCGGACGAGCGGTCCTTCCTTGTCGTGGGGTACAACCGACAAGATGTGGGCTCCGATCTGATGATGGCGGAGGATTTCAGATGACGTCCACGAACTGACACGAACGCCGCCTGATCCATGTCAGTCCGGTGGACTCCGTCACGAACTAAGGCAGCCTGCGGGTCGCGACTAATCTGAATGGGACCACGTAGTAGCCGTGATCGGTGATCAGGGTCTTCCCGACCGTGGGGGTGTCGGTGATTTTGGCAACATTCGGGTTACCCTGGCATCCGGGGAGTGACGGCGTCGCAGACTCCAGAACCCAGGTATCCTCGTCCACCCGCGTGACTACCACGTGACCCGATTGCTCGACCTCCACCAACTCCGCCCGACGGTAACCTATGCGCCACTGGGTCCGCTTCTTGTCGTTCAAAGTGAAGTGCCAAATGAGGCGCATGCACTGCGAACTGCCGATCAGCATATTCTGCAGTGGCGCCTTGTTATTGGGATCAAGCATAGCGCTTCCCATCCAGACGCGCTCCTGCAATCCCGCCGCAGGCAAGTTGTTCGGACCGGACGGCAGGTAGGGCTGCGAGAGATCGAAAAACACGGTCCTTGTCCGGGTTCCCGCCAGGTTCAAAACCATGTTTCCGTTGCTGTCCAGGCAGGCCTCGACACCGTCCACTCCATCTTCATACGTGCCTTGGCTATCGCTTCCAATAGCGTAGCCTGGCGAATCGTCAAGCGTCAGCACCAGTGGAACCCGCTCATAGAAAACCGGCTGTTGCCCCTGCACGGAGATTGTTGCTGCGCCAGCAGCACCCAGGAGAACCAGAGCCTGAAGAATCCTCAACTTCATGTTTCACCTCTTTCTTGGAATAGAGACCGGGAAGGCCCTGCCTTCTCTTGGACTAACGAAATCGGCAGGAAAACCGAACAGAGTCCTGCCAAAGTCCTGATGAACAAATTGCCCCCCCGCCTGATAGCCCGCCAACGGCCGGTTTCACGAAAGCGGCACTCCTGCTGTTCGGTTTTCAATCGCTTTTCGTTAATCCGATTAGGCAGGCGACGTTCTTAACTCCGATCATCTGATCCGATGTTTCTCGGTTGGCCCGTCGCGGGCCCGGTCTAGCGGCTAGTCGACGAGATTCGTGAACGATCGCCCTCCGTTCTGTGCACGGCTCGAACCCGGGTTCTCGGAGAAACAAATCAAACCAGAACCTATGACGCATCCGCTGGTCGTAGTGTGGACAGCAACGTTTTCTGTCTCATGGGAGACCTCCAAGTGTCCTGAGGCCAACCGCCGGAGACCTTAGAGCCCACTCTGCCCCCTCCCACCCGGGTGCGAATCGGGGAGGGCGCGCAATGCGACACCGTCTGGGCTACCTCTGTCCTTTGGTGTTCGTCAGGTTGTTGTTTCCGGCTGAAGCGAACTCATCTTCACCCAAGCAGCTGGACGGGTCATCCAACCACGAGATCGTGGATCAGGTTCCGTTCGAACTCCGGGACGGTCACCTGATAATCCTGAAGGGGGCTCTCCCGGGTCTCGATCGGAAGGTCAACATTCTCATCGACACCGGCGCCACCACCACCTTCGTAAACCGAGAGCTGGCGCGGCGCGTTGGGTTGCGCACCTTGCCCAACATGGGAATCAAGTCGGCTGCTTTCGGTTCGCCCGTCAAAGTGGAGCGCGTGGTGGTGCGTGAGCTCCAGCTCGGGCGCCGGTTGATCACTCGGTCTTGCCTGGCTGCCGATCTCCCATGGAATGACATCGACATCGTGGCAGGCCTCGACATCCTGCGCGCGACTTCGCTCACGATCGACTACGAGGGTTCCAACTTGGTTTTCGGAGCCCGAAGCCGCAACGAGGCGTCTGTGGTTCTGGAGGACGCGGAGGGCTTGCTGGTCGTTCCGTCTACAATAGGCGGTCAGACGGTCCGGCTGGCTGTGGACACGGGAGCTCATTCAACGGTGATCTATCAGAAGTCGGCAGGAGGTTGGGGGAGACAGGCCCGAGGCGAGAAGCAGGTACTGCTCGCACACAGCGGCGGACGCGTCCCAGCCCGTCAGATCACGGTTCCCGACTTGCGAATCGGAAACCGGGTAATCAGCCACCCGACTGTGGTCATCCTCGAGGCTGGGAGCGGCAAGTCGCGACTTGACGGATTCCTTGCGACCGTTGCCCTCGGCTCAAAACGGATCCATTTCGATTTCGAGCGCAAGGCCCTCTCCCTGGACAGCTCTGACTCCGAATAGCTTGCCTGAAAAACAGTGGACGAACGACTCAACAGCCCGCGGCGAAAGGGAACGACGAGGCCGAAAGCGATTGCTTCCCGAGACCCGATAGACCAGTCCTATGCGGCGCCGTAGGAGCGAAGCAGATAGCGCGACCATGCCCACCTTGCCGGAGACGAACGCCAAAAGGCATGCCTCATCATTCAGAACAACACCTTCACGTTCGCGAACATATTGATTCCGGGCGCATCGACTCCAGAGCCATGCGTTCGGTAATTGCGGTCTAACAAGTTCATCAAAGCCAGATTCAGCCAAGTTCCCTCACTTACTTGCATCCCGCATCGGACTCCTAAAAACACAAACCCGGGCGTCGCCGTGAAGAGCGGGACTCGACTATTATCGTCCAGGATACTCACACCGTTGACCGTAGCCCCAATCGGCAGCACGCGGTCGCGGATCTGATCCAGCGTTTCACCTGTTGGCAAAAATATGTCGTCGGAATCGGCAAATTTTCCGTTTGCGCCCGCATCGACGAACGGGCGCACCAGAGAGCCATGAAAGAAGTCGGAAATGTCGCTTCTCCGTCGCGCTGCCCCGATGCGCTCATCGGTCAGATCACCGGCGCTCAGCCGTTCCTGACTGCCAACCATGACTGTGCTCAACTCGAGCCACGGTTTTCTGCCTGTCGGCTGGTACCGGACAGCCATGAACCCTTGCTGGGGCGGCAGTCGGCGTACGAAACGGTCAGGGTCGAGCTCGCGCCCCGTCAGGCGGCTGTAGTTGGCCTGGACAAGCCATTCGGGCAAAATCGAATAGCGGAAGGTAGTTTCCAGACCGTAATATCTTGCCTGACCGTAGTTCACAAAAGCCTTAACTGCACGCGGGTCTGAGTCTATTGACGTCCGTACCGTGACAACGCCCTGCGAATGCTGCCCTGTGGTCGGCGAGAGTCCTTCCACGGGAATACCGGCGAGGGACGTCGGTATACGGTCGAAGGGAAACAGCAACGTCCGCCGAGCGATAGGGTTTTTCAGCTCTGCATCGAAGAGTTGGGCGCGGGCGTACAGGCGCTCTTTGCGAAGCGTCACCCCAAACTCGACGTTGTAGAGATGTTCCGCCGACAGCCCTTTAACGCGCTTTCCGGTCGAAAGCGAGCTCTCTCCGTCGCTTTCACCAACCAAACCACCCGCCTCTATTGCTTCCTCCGCCGGGATTTCGTATCCGAGGTCATTCAACCCGAGTGCCCCCAGATCGTTAAGGTTCGGCGCTCGGAAACCGCGCCCGGCCACCAGGCTAAGGGAGAGAGACTTTCTCATGTGGTAGACGAGGGCGCTCTGAAAGGTAATGTCGTGATACTCCTGCCTCGCGTCGGTGACACCGAGATTGGCGCCCGACGCATCTCGGTTTCGATCGGCGAACGCGCGAAAACGAATGCCGGTCAATCGTCCGCCCAGGGTTCCCACTAACTTCCCTCTCACCAGTTCTGCCATGTCCTGCATGAACAGACCGTATGTCATGTAACTGGAGCCGTTGGGATACAACGCGCGCTTTGTGGTACTCAGATGCGTGATCGGATCGGTCTCCGATCGCTGCGACCGGATATCTTCCTGGTACAGCTCTGCGCCGAACACCAAGGCGTGCCGACTGCCCACGTGAGTCAAACCCTGCAGCGAATAACCGAACACACGAACCCCGACATCGTCCGTCACTACCCTGTCCGAGGCGCGCAACCCCTGGCGGACCGAACCATCGCTCTGGTCATTAATTGAGAAGGTACCTGTCAGAGAATCCAGAAATCCAAGGCGCATCTTCTCATATCGCCCGTAGAAGAAGCGCAGTCCCTGGGGCGCAAATTCCGAACGCAGGCGCCCCAACCCACCCCACACGTCCTTGTGTCCGCGGCTTTGCTCGACCTCGGTTTGCTGGTACCAGAACCCTATACTCTGGTCGCCGCTCAAACGCCGCGCCAGCTTGGTGTTCCAGCCATGGCTCGTGAAGCCGGTGTCTTGCTGCCGCGACCCGTAAGCCGCGCGAACCTGATCCCCGGACAAACCGAAAAGACGTTTAAAGACATGGCGCGAATCGTTTCCACCGCCTGCGCGCAAATCATTGTGTCGCCGCGAGGTCGCTCCTAACAGCCAGGCGGTGCTCCCGCTCCCCACCGAGATGCGGGCGTTGGCCCCGCCGGACACATCGGCGCTGGCCGCGAACAACTGCACCTCGCCGTTAACATCAAGCTTCTTGTCACCGCTGAAACGGGGGTCGACAGTCAGCAATTGGATGGCGCCACCCATCGCATCGCTTCCATATTGCGAACTGGTTGGTCCGAGCAGGACCTCGACCCGGTCAACCTGGCTGGGTTCCACAAATGCCAGATACTGATTTGGGCCGGATCGGAAAATGGAGTTGTTGAAGCGAATCCCGTCGATCAGGTTCAGAACCTGATACCCGGTCAATCCACGCAGAAAGGGCGAAACCTGGCTGTAACTGGTCTGCTGCACCGCGATCCCGGGGTTTCCTTCCAGCGCATGGCCCACGGTGGGCGCCGGGCGGGCGTCGAGCTCCGGCTTCTCGTAAACCGTGATCAACTGCGCGGCCTCATCTACCCCCATGGCAGCGCCCCGGTTCGCGGTGACTGTCACTTTTGTGGAGAGCAGCTCGCGGATCAGAATAATCTTGATTGGCGCCACTTCAGCGGGCACGGTAAGCCGCAGTTCGCGCGGGTGGAAATTCGGCGCGGTTAGCTTGAGCAGGTAATCCCCGGGCGCCAGGCTGGGAACTGAGAAGTGACCGTCGGTAGTCGTAGACGTCTCGAGGACCACCGAGCCTTGTGCCGTCAGCAGGGTCAGTCGGGCTCCCCCGATTGGCGTCTGGTCCTCGTCAACCACCAGGCCCAGGTCAGCTCGCAAGGCAGCGAACGAAATCGGCTGCAGTAATCCGACAAGGGCCGCCAGGCAGAAAGATCCGAGAACCGAAGGGCAAGAACGAGATCCAAACCGCTTCGCAGCTTTCATGGCCTTGGATTGTACACAAGTCCGAAAGCCAAGGCCCTCGCCTCCTTCCGGTCGGTAACAGCTTCCAGATGCTGGGGAGGTCATCGCCCTTCGCAATTCGCTTCTTCTCCGTATAGCCTTCGACGAAGAGGACAAATCTCATCGCATGGCCTCCAGCTCTCCAGACCTGAAAAGCGTTCCCAAAGAGTACTCCTTCAACCAGTACTCCAGATCTGGTTCTGATAGTTGCTGGAGTTTCGTCTCGCCTCCCTGCCATTTGACAACCGTGGTCGCCGGCCTTTCATCAAATGCGTCGAGCAGCTGCGGAGAATGGGTCGTTAACGAACTCGCGGCCAAGTTCGTCGTGACCGGCAAGGTGATGTCGGATCACATCATCGGTGACAGGGAGGAAGCGCTGATTTGGGCACTGGGTGCACTTGATCCTCGGCTTTTCGCAGATGCCCCGGACCCATTCGTTCCCGCACACTGGGGAATAACCGGCCTTGCCTGTCTTTCGACTCTGAAACCGGCGTGGGTAGACATCCTCTCGCCCGCGAAACAGTGATCGGAACAGCC
>RPQK01000154.1 GCA_003819755.1 Acidobacteriota bacterium
AGGAGCAACTCGCGAAGCCCCGGGGAGGGTGATCGGTCCGGCGCATGAGCCCGTAGGAGCGAAGACGCTGGGGTAACGCCCAGTGAGGTGATGGGGGTGACATCACCCTTCAACGGGTAACGCCCGGAGAAGGCCAAGGGGCTCTCGGACTTGGCGGACACGTAGCCAGGAAGCGTCGCGGGACATCGAGCCCGGTAACGGCGTTCAATCAGGGGCGTGTCGAGCGTAAGGTAAATCATTGGCCGCGGGGGTGAATGCGCGTCGGCGCTTAAGCCTTCGGGAAACTGAGAAGACCTTGCGGGAAAGCCAAGCCCGCCAACCGGGAACTGAAATACTGCCCCTATGGTCCTTTACGGACCAGGACACCAGAACAGGACGTTACGGGACCAGGACACCAGAACAGGAGGCTAGTGTGTGGTTCAGGAAACGGAAGCGTGATGCCTTCGAGGAGCTCCCAACGCACATGCGCGAGCTTATGGAACAAGCAACGCTACCAGGCGTTGACGTAAGCGAAGCAATCAATGCCTACCGCGAAGTCATCAAGCAGTTTCCGGGATTTGTGCGAGGCCGGCTGGACCTCGCTAGTTTGCTCCTGGAATCGGGCGCTTTAGGCGAGGCCCGCGCTCAGTACGAGGCTGTCGGTGACGAGTGGCCCGACGAACCGGGAGCGGCTGCTGGGCTCGCCACGGTTCTTTCAGCGGAGGGCAATCACTCAGAGGCTGAGGCAATGGCGAGCGAGTCGCTTCGGCGAGGCTACAGCTGGACTCCTCTCCTTGGAGTGATCGCAAAATCTCGTGAGCATCGAGGCGATCCCGATGGGGCTGCAGCGGCATATCTGCAGGGCTATGAACTCTCCCCTCATTCTTGGGACTACCTGGAAGCCTACTGCCGTCTCGCAGGCCGGCCCTTTATGCCACCCACAGAAACCCCAACTCTGGTCATTACCGAAGAGCAACTTCGATCCTTGATCGAATTCATCGACTCTCGTGCTCACCAAGCCGACGCCGCCGGAGAGATGCCGGGTTGTGACCACACCCTCCGGTTTGCCAGGGTCTGGGCGAGGGACAAAGGCGTCGATCTCGTCGACCTCTATCAGTACCTCAACGCGAACGGCGGATTCTGCGATTGCGAGGTCTGCTTCAATGTCTCGAACCTCCTCGATCAAGGTGAGGATGACTGCTCCTAACTAACAATGTGCTCGATTTCGGTTGTCTCAACGAGAGTGGGGTGAACCCACGAAAGACTGCCCGGGGCATGCCTACTGGTCGTTGCAGCGGACCCCGCCTCGCGACGATTCAGTCAACCGTTCGGACGGTGTCGTGGCGGGGCCGCTGAACCTCGACGTTGGGCGGGGCAGGAAGGCGAGCAGGAGAGGAATCCCAAATGATGTGGCAACTCCACAAGACCACAACTAGACGATCCCCGAAGCTTGAACTCGCTGATGCGCTTCTCCGTTTCTGCAAGCACCGTACACTGTGGACTTGGCAGCGAAAGGCGACGGCAAAAAAAAGGGCCGACCTGAGGAGAAACGCAACGTCAACCAGACGGCCAGCGCCAAATGGAGCACCTGGTCGCCCGGTCTATCTCCTCTCGGCCAACAGCTGCTTTACGATCCGCTCGAGAGCCTCGATTTGGCTTCCCTGGCTCTCAATCTGCTGCCCTTGGCGCTCAATCTGCCCCGACTGACTCTCGATGACTTTGGCCTGCTCGACGGTATAGAGGGTTAGTTCCTCGATTTTCTGAAGCAACTTCATCTGGAATTCACCCAGGTTGACGCCATTCGCTTGGATTTCACTGGCATTCGGGATGCCAGGCAGATGCTTCTCGTTCTTCAAGTATTGTCCAAGCTGCTGGAGAGGCATCAGTCGGAAGTCGGGCTCAAAGACAAAGTCGGGGACCGGGACACTGGGGGAGCCGTACAGGATCGTCCCGGTGACTCTGACATTTCCGACCACGTGCAACCGCTCGCTCGGGGCATTCGTCCCGATTCCGACGTTGCCGGTGTTGAGGATTACCATCCGCTCAGTGGTCAGATCACGGTCGACAAACGTAAACCGGCCGTTTTGGTGCGTGTCGGAAGCGATGAAAGCCAAGGCGCCATACTCCGGGAAGGTCCCTTCTACGTAGGCGCGGAACTGCACCTTCCCGAGGTAATCGCCATCGAGAATGTGGGCGGGTGCCGTGTTCGAGCCCCGCGCCCGCTCAAAGAGAAATGCCGGGGCGAAGGATCCGCCTGCCTGGTTGTAACGCCGAAATTTCCCGAGCGCCTGGGTGCCTTCCACGACCAGCTGGCGGTCGGGGTTAGTCGTCCCTATGCCCACATTGGTTTCGATGACAATGCCGTTAAACCCCCTCACCCCTCCAAGAATCACACTGTTTGACCTCGCGACATAGGAGCCGTACCCGATGGCGGTCGCGTAAGTAAGAGGGATTTGGGCCGAGCTCGCGGCGGGGTCCAGATCGGCGTTAGCGCCGATAAACGTGTTGCCGCCCTCGAAGGTATCGTTGGCCCCGGCATGAAAACCGACGGCCGTGTTGTAGCCTCCGGTCGTTGTGCTAAGGCCGGCGGACGCCCCGAAGAACGAGTTGCCGTGCCCGAGACTGGCCGTACCGGCCGAGGAACCAAAGAAGGAATTGTTTCCTCCCGTCTTATTCGAGTGCCCCGCCTCATTGCCGAAAAAGGAGTTGTCCGGTCCAGCCGAATTAAGCCGCCCGGCGCTTCTACCGAAGAAGGAGTTGTTGGCCCCGAGCGTGTTCCATTCGCCAGCTTGGGCGCCAAAAAAGCAGTTATTCTCTCCGAGCGTGTTCTGAAAGCCCGCATAGTAGCCGAAAAAGGAATTATATGAGGCCGTCTGCGTCCACACGCCAGCTACCGAACCGTAAAACGTGTTGAAGCTTCCCGTGGTGTTTTCACCTCCGGTCTCATAGCCTGAAAAGCAGTTGTACGATCCAGACGTGGTTTTGTGGCCTGCGTCGAAGCCGAACAAGGAGTTGTTGTATCCGCCGACCAAGGCCGTCCCCGCCCCTTGGCCAAAGTAGCTGTTCGAACCAGTCTCGCTGTAAAGCGGCTGCGTCCCGACCAATCCGCCGATGGCAGGAAGTGGCCGGCCGTTGACCAGGAAGCCCTTTGTGGTCTCGATGTAACCGTCGACGGTCAGCGTTGACGTGGGCTGGGTGGTGTTAATCCCCAAACGGCCTTCGGCATCCACCAGCCACCGGGCTTTGCCGGCCGTTTGGTCAAAGAGGCCGAACGAGCCGTCCACGTTCTCCTCGCTCCGCAGCCGGTACTCACGGCCGCCGGTTCGAATATCCTCGATCGCCAGGCTGGGATCTGTGCCTTTCAAATGAAGTTGCGCAACCGGAATGTTGGTGCCGACTCCCACCCGTCCGGCCCGGTCGACGTACAGGCTGTTTTCCGGCGCCTCTGCTTCCAGCACGACCGGTTGCTTCTCGCCTGCCACCTGCTCCGCGATCACTTTTCCTCCCCGGATTTCAAACCAGCCGGATTGCACGCTCACGTCTTCCCACCCGCCGGCCTGAACGATCAGTTCCCACTTGTAAACCCCGTCAGGCCGCGACCGGCCTTCCTCATCAAGCAAGCTGAACCGTGCCCAGTTGCCTGCCGAGTGCTCCGATCTGAAATAGAGCCGTTCAGGTCCGGCAATCGTCAGGACCGAGCCTCGGTCGGGAACCGAATCCGGCCACTCGACACTCGATTCCTGGTAGACGACTTCTGGTATCGGAGCCGAGGCGGGTGCCGGCTGACTGAAGAGGGACAACGAAAGACCCAAGCACACAGCAACGATGACGAAGGAAGGCCTAAGATCCATGGTCCACCTCACAAGCAGGAACGAAGAAGTCCTGCGGAACCGCTGATCGGGCTGAAGAGACTGGCGGGAACGGCCTGGCGCGAGCGCTCCGCTCGCCCCGGTCCTCCCCCGGGCCGCCATTTTAGCGCAGAAAAGACCAGAGTGGGGATAAAGGCTCTAAAATGCCTCCAGCGGGGAGGCGCGATGGAGCAAGCAACAATTGGGTCGCTCTGTCGCAGGAGTCCTGCGCCTGTTTCCTGATTCTCTTTTACCGCGCCTGATCGTTGAACCTCGTGGTAACAACCAGAATCTGTCAGAAACTGGCCGGCTTCCGGTAAACGGTTTGCTCGAGGTGTACAATTTGGCCTGCGGAAGCGGCCCCAACCGGCGAACGCCCGCGCAGCGATTGCGGCAACCACCGCGATGGGAGCTTCGGGGCGGGCCTAACAAACGTTCCAGCGGATCAGCCCTAGCCCTTCGACATTGATCGTCTGGTGGTGAGGCCCGGGCGGGCCGCTGAACTTCGCGTTAGTCGCGACTGTTTACTGGCGACATATCGGAGATTCTCTTATGAGTCGGAAAACAGCCCTTTTCTTCGTGATCGTTCTTCTGCTGGCCGTGACGGGTAACTGGGCCCGGGCAACTGATCGCACCGGCCTTGAGCGGCAGATCGAGAGCCTCAAGGGCTTGACATTGCCGGAAGACGAGGCCGGACGCAAAGCTCTCGGCGAGAAACTGCAGACAGTGTGGAACTCGATCGACAAGCAGGCAGTAGAGGCAGTCCCAATTCTGATCCAAAGCCTGAGGGCAGAGCTGGAGTCTCCCGATCCAGATGACTACTTCCTGACGGACGTCGGTTATTACCTCGCATCTCGGAAAGAGACCGGAGCGGTTGACTGTTCATGGGCGGCCCTAGAGAAAGTGGACCCAGAGAATGCCATGGTCCAGGCTTTTCCAAGACTGCTGTTCAGCTGGGCTCTAAACTTGAGTTCCACGCAAGATCCGAGGATTCTTCCAATCCTGGACCGCCTGTTTTTGGCTCGACAGTATTCGCTCTTTATTCCGGAGCACGCCCTTCAACTGCCGCCTCCGCTCGTCTGCGTCTTGCTCTACGGAGTGTTCGGCAAAGAAGCAGAACCGCATCTTCTGAGGACGCTGGAAGCTCGCCCGGAGACGAGGGAACGGATCATGACCCTGCTTGGTTGGATCGGCAGCGAAAGGAGCACCGAGGCCGCCAAGCATATTGTGGCGAGCGGCGCGTGCGGGGAACAGGTGCTTTGGGCCGCCGATGTCCTCATCCGCTTTGCCGGGCCAGCCGGAAGAGACTTCCTGCAGAAAGCCTCGGCGGAAAAGTGCGATGAGGAGATCAGGAAACAGTGGAAACAGTACCACAAGATTCTGAATGGGCGGTCGTTTGACGCTATCATGAAGGAATTGAAACCGATAGAAGCGGGCGAGGAGACGGTCCCAGAAAATGTGCTCAAGGAAAGGTTAAGTCTGATGTACGAGAACTACGGGAAAGACGACGAGACGAACCCTCTCGCCCTCCTGCGGTCCACCCTTCCAGCACGTTTCTTGGTCGATCAGCTGATCGGGATTCGAAGCCGAATGCTGCATCGTGTCTCGGACGAGGCGCTTCATGACGTCCAAACAACCAACCGGCTGATAGAAGCGTTAATGTACAGAAAGGATTACGCGCAGCCGACGGCACAGTAGGGCGGTTTGTAACACCTAGGCACGTCAACGCCGGGGAACATCCGCAAACTGGCCAAGGTGAAACGGCACATTGAGTAACACAGACCTCGGTCTTAGCGAACCTGTACTACATAAACCTTGATGTTTACTCTCATCGGAGGATAATTGACCGCGTTCATCACCCGGAGCACGTCATACCAGACGGAACCATTGAACTCTGGCTGAACTAAACACCGCTCGATATGGCCGGCCAATGGATCTAATGGAGTTACTTCGACCACGTAGGCCCATCTCTCCGAAGAAGGCGCCATTACCCATCCATGCCATGTGCCCGGTTGAAGCGTTTCCTCAAATTCCGTGAAAACCGGCAACACCTCGTGCACTCCCCATAATCGAAGGTTGGCCTCTAACGGTGGGTCACTGGACGGAATCATTACCCGGAACACATCCAGCCATTCCACTGTATTGAATTCTGGCTGAACAACGTAACGTTCTAGCGTTGCGCCGGCCACCGAGGGTTCAAGCGGGGTGACTTCTGGCACGAAGGCGCCGTCTTCCTGGGCATTCTGAATGGCGAATCCGTGCCAAACGCCGGGTTGAAGGTCGGTTTCCGTCTCGAAGTACTGAGGCAAATCCGATCTACAGCGAACGGAAATGCGGGTCTTGAGGGGTGGTGCGTCGGCAGGGAACCAGACATTCAGCGTATCGACCCATTCTGTTCCGTCAAATTCGGGCAGGATCACATGCTGGATGTAAGCGCCATCGATGGATGGCTTGAGGGGGTTGAAATCTACGAAGTAGGCCCCGCTATGAGCCGAAGCCCCTAGCCGGAATGACTGCCAGACGCCTGGCTGTAGAAGGGTTGGGAATACCTTTACCCCTTTCTTTGAAGTGCATATGTCTTTAGATGAAGCAGCTAAGGAAGTGTGGGGGGATAGGTTTCCACCGATGAGGACGGCCGTAATCATGAACAAGATCCAACTTCTGTTCATCGCTCACCTCACGATTTCTACCATTAATAGGCCCCGTGCATTCGCTCAAGCGATTGCTGTTCTCTAATTTTGATAATATTGGGACACTCTCCTTTCAGGAATGGAATTGCTTTACTGGTAGCAGCTTACTACTAGACGGAGACCCCTGTTTCTCCGGTCTGTGTTGCGAGTATATAGCCTCAGATCCAAGTCAAATTAGTGACAAAACCTGCAAGGGCTCAGGCGTATTCCGAAATCGAAGAGGAAAGTGGGAGCGTTGATCCGGGCCCAC
The DNA here is from genome assembly GCA_003819755.1 of Acidobacteriota bacterium. GTDB lineage: Bacteria > Acidobacteriota > UBA6911 > RPQK01 > RPQK01 > RPQK01. The sequence continues at coordinate 6,768 of RPQK01000154.1, forward strand.
GTTGCCGCCCCCGATGCCGACCCTGATCAAGAAGCTCAATCTCGTGCTTCGCGGCTGGGGCCACTACCATCGCCACGTGGTGGCATCGGAAACGTTCGCCCGTATCGACAAGTACGTTCGAGAGCAGCGATGGCGCATGCTGCGCCATCGCCATCCCAAGAAGTCCAAACCCGACCTGTTCCGTAAATACTGGACAGACTTTTTCGCCTGCCGTGGCGTCAGTAATTCTCCATACGAGGAAACGTCACGTAGGCACCTGGCTTGGAGGTCACCACGGGCCGGCCTAGCTACGTAGTTTTTGTACAAAATGGTGGCACTTTCGGAAAGACTGAAGAATCCTGATAACGGTATTTAAATCAATGGCTTGATAAAAAAGGCAGATCCTCTTTTTACAATTTTCGGCAGTCCATCTTGCCGAAATAGGAGGATTTGCCATGAGCAATCCCGACCAGAAATTTTCGCCTTGGAACACCGGATATGCAGGACTGGTGCTGGGTTTGGGCTGGTTGAAAGCAGAGAAATTGTTGTCATTTCTGAACCATCTACCCCTGATTTTGAAGACTGTGAAACGCTCTCCAAAGTCGAAGCTGGAGGACCTCCTCGTCTGCCTGATGGCCGGGGTGGAGAGCCTCGGTCAAATCGGCCCTTCGCTACGACCGCGGCCTGACACTGGCGGTGGGCCGGGAAAGCCTGGCCGATCAGAGCTTGCTGTCCCAGACGCTGGACGCGTTCGACGCCCAGACCGTGGCCAAGCTGCGATCCAACATGGTCGAACTTGTCTCGCAGCGAAGCCGCACCTTGGCCCGCATCAGGCAGCGCAAGGATACGATTTTGGACTTGGATATGACCGACCTGCCCTGCTCCGCCCTCTGTGAGGGGGCCACCAAGGGACGGACCACGGCCCGGCGGGGCTGCACCGTCAGGCAACTGAGCGTGCCCTACAATCACCGCTACCGCGAGCCTTTGGACGCCTTCCTGCACACCGGCAACACCAATTGCGCTGTTCCTCTGGAACAGATCATCACCTATCTGGAGGAGAGCTACGGCTGGGAGCGGACCTTGCGGGAGAAGATCATCTGGCGACTGGATTCGGGCTACGGTTCCGATAAAAAGCTGTCCTGGTTGATGAGGCGGGGATATCGGGTGGTGGCCAAAGGACTCTCCGGTACTCGTGCCGCCAACTGGGCGCGGAACGTCCCAGCGGGCGACTGGAGACCTGTCGGGTCCACTCAGGATTACGTTGAGCTGCCTCGCATCCCATCCATCACCAGCCCCCACCGGTGCTTGCTGGTTCGCACAGAACAGACCAAGTCGGAAGGCTACCGGTACTCGTACCTGATCAGCACGTTGAAGAACTGGGTTCGTCCCAAGGGGCACGTGCTGTTCTACAATCAACGCCAAGGCATCGAAAAGGAAATCCAGCTGATCAAATCCGTGCTGGGCCTGAAACACAAGCGGAAACATTCGTTTACGGGGATGGAGGCGCTGGCTCTGTTGACCGTGATGGCGAACCTGGAACTGGTGTGGTACCGCCGAGCGCTGGGGTTGGACGAGCTGGGGATCAAGAGATTCATCCGAGACGTCATCAAAACTCCCGGAAATGCGACCTCAGGGCGCTCCGGAATCAGAGTCGAGCTCGGGCCGGAAATAAAGTATTTCCAAGCACTTAATAACTGGAAGCCCCAGATCGCTTTACCTCTCTATTTGTCCGAATCTCGGGGTATTTTGTACAAAAACTAGGTAGCTATAGCTAGTAGCGCCCGCCTCCTAACAATCGTGCAGCGGACCCCGCCTCGCGACGGTTCGCTCACTCGTCCGACCTGGGTTGAAGCGGGGCCACTGAACTCGGCGTTAGGCGGATGATAGGGAAAGGGATAGAATCTCTCATCAGGAGAATAGAGATGAAACTTCAAATGTTGGTCACGCTGACCGGAGCGCTTCTGATCGGCTTTGGTTTCGTTTTCCTGTTCTGGGGCCCGATGACGCTGTCTCTTTTCGGCGCCAGTCATTTGCCGACTCCAGTAGTGAGTGACGAGGCTGCAATGCAGGTTTGGAGCGCGGTCGCCTTTACCCGCCTGTTTGGCGCGACTCTACTGGGCCTTGGCGTCGTGATTTGGCTTCTCCGATCGGCCGTTCTGTTGGTCGGAACTCGGAAACTCGCAGGAGTAATCGCCTCAATTTTTGGCATCCTCAGCCTTACCGTACTAATTCAACAGCTGGCAGTTTGGAGAACTTCTGCGGGCTGGGCGATGCTCCTCGTACTTCTCCTGCTTACTTTTGCATATGTCTGCTGCACCGTCACGAAGACGGCCACCGCTTCGCGCTAGCTGAATCCCGAAGCAAAACGTACATCTGGTGCCAGGGGCGTGCCTAACATTCGGGCGGACGGCCGGTCAAGGAACGATGATGCGGTACAGCTCGAAGCAGCAATTGGAACAGGACATTCGTACCGAACACGATTTGCTCTGCGCAGTCCTGGATCAAATCCCAGAGGCCCGGCACGACGAGCAAGGCGTGTGGGGGGACGGCTGGACGGTAAAGGACCTGGTTGCACACTTGGCCGAGTGGCAGTTGATGTTCCTTGGCTGGTACGACGCTGGAGTCAAAGGAGCCATTCCAGAGTTGCCAGCGCCGGGTTATAAGTGGAACGAGACACCCAGGCTCAATCGTGGCATTTGGCTGAAGCACCGAACGCGGTCCTTGTCTTCAGTTCGATCAGACTTCGATTCAGGCTACCGCCGCATTCTCGAGATCGTTCAGGGCCTCTCGGGTGAGCAGCTCTTGCTGCCGGGCTATTTCGATTGGACGGGGAGTCACGGGTTGACCACGTATCTTGGCGCGAACACCGCCAGTCACTATCGGTTTGCAATGAAAGTGATCAAGCGTTGGTTGGCAGGGCGGTTCCATGGCCGAGAATGAGCCTGCCTAACGCGTTCCAGCGGATCGGCCCTAGCTCTTCTGACATTGATCGACCGGTGGTAGGGCCGGGCCGACCGCTGAACTCGACGTTAGGCGGCAGACCGAAACCGCCGAGAAAATAGCCTTCCTATGTTCATGATAGAAGACGAAAGCCATGCTGAACCTCAAGAAGGAGACTTTTCCACATTGAGCGAAGCTATGCAGGAACTGAAGCGCCGAGCGGCACTGCCTTGGGATCAGCCACCGAACCAACCCCTTGCACGAGTTGGCGAACCTGCGGGCGGAAATACGAGATCGTAGAGTACGACAGCTCGACCATTCCCTGGGAAGAGGTGCAGCGTATTGCTGCCTTGGAGATATCCAAGGCTGGTGCGAGGTGGCTGGTTGATCCGACAACCGGCAGCCCAAAGCGGAAAGTTCCGATCCCCGACTGAGTGGCCGAGTATGCAATGGAAGGCTGTACGTCAAGTGCCGTAGGGCATGCCTACATTCGTTGCAGCGGACCCGCCCTCGCGCTTCTTGCATTGATCGTCCGGTGGTAAGGCCCGGGCGGGCCGCTGAACTCGACGTTAGGCGGTTGATAAGTCGGGATCCCTGACAGGAATTCCAAATCAGAGAGCACTAGCTATAGCTAGCTGCAGCCAATCGCGGCACGACAGCTTCGAACAGGGAGATCAGATGAGTCTCAAACAGCTGCAAGGCGGTATTCGATTGTTGTTGACGGGCATGCTCCTCAGCTCCTTATCGGTTAGCCTGTCGGCTGAAACCGGATGGTTCTTGAAAGTGCGGGAGTCGCAGGAGATCTGGGCAGAGGGCCGGCAGGTGGTCCCGGCCAAGGAGGAAATCCATACTATCTGGCAAACCAGCCAGCGGGTTCGCCGCGACAAGAAGGACGGTTCAGTCTTGCTTTGTCTCGATAAAGGGCTGAAGTACGTAAACGGCCCGTTCGGTTGCCGGATTTCGTCCACCGCGGACCCAGGTCCGGTACCCGGCTCCTGGTCGGTTGAGGAGACGACTGACCAGCAGCGCATAGGCCAGTGGAATTGCCAGCGCTATCTCGTTCACTACCCGACGCAGCAGGGGGTCGAAACTATTCACGAAGTTTGGGCGACGGCGGATATCCCCGAATATTCCAACGGGCTTATCCCGGAAGCAGCGAAGATCAAGGGTGCTCTTGTCCGGACGGTGATGACTATCCGAAGCACCCAGGGTCCACCGCGAGTGGCGATGATGAAGTCCGAATTGCTCGAGGCCAGACAGGATGGAGTTCCCCAGGGGATGCTCGAACCACCTTCGGGCTGCGAAACGGCGGAACGAGAATAAACCTAACCGGACCGCAGAGCTTACGCCGAGGCGGTTCATATCGTGGCAGGGGGCATGCATAATACACGTAGGTGCAGCGGACCCCGCCACGCGACGATTCGTTTGACCGTTCAGACGGTGTTGTGGCGGGCCGCTGAACTTCACGTTAGTCGGTTAAGCGTCCGGGTGGACGGATGATGTATTCTTTAGCCCGAACATGAAGATCAAGAAGAAGAAAAGGAAGAAGGATCTCCCCGAGGACGTTTCGGCATTGGCCTCGTTGTATCTGAAGCGCAACTCGGATTTCTCTCAGATGCTTCAGGAACGGAGTGCAGACGAGGTGGCCTTCGATAACGAGGTCCTTAGATGGTTGCGTAGCGGGTTTGCAATAAGAGAGGCTGGCCGCCGCTGCAGGTAGGTATCCGGAGGAAGCGCTCCAATGGACAGAAGAAACACTGCCCGACATCCGTACTCACTATGAGTATCTGCTTGATCATGAGGACATAGTGGGAATGCTGGATGCCTTGAAGCGTCGCGCCCGGTAGGCTTCTCAACACGAGGCGGCCGCGGTTGTTGCCACATGGCGTGCCTACGACACGTTCCAGCGGACCCCGCCACGCGACGATTCGCTTAACGGTTCGAGCGGTGTTG
>RPQK01000155.1 GCA_003819755.1 Acidobacteriota bacterium
CGCGAGGAGTGCGCAAGGTCGCGGAAAAGTGTTCGCATTGGCAAGTCTCCTGTTTCCGCGGAGATGCAATTGGAGAACCAGACTATGCACGAATGACACGAACGACGCGAACAGCGGCCGGAGAGGGAACCCCAGGTATTCGTGTCATTCGTGTTACTGGTACACTGTGTCCGCCGTTTCCGGACGCCAAGTCCCACTAGCGGACAGTCTCCGTATTGATTCCGCTGCCGCTCCTCCTTATATGAACGAAGGCAACACCTTCGGGGTTCAGCGGCTGGTTTCGAATGGTGTGCTTGCATCTGCTGGTCAGGGCTGCCTGATGAGACACAATGGACTCCGAAGGCCGGGACTATGGGCAAAAGCGGAAATTCTTAGATGCAGGCGAGGTGGGAAGCCACGGAGTCTTCAGGGCTTCTTTCTACGGGTGGCCTCCCACCGCCACATCGACATGGTTTACGAACCAGGCAGGAAGTTCTCGAGAACCCAGACTTCCTCTTTCGCTTCCTCGGTCATCGGGGTCGAAGGCCACTTCCTTGGTCCGACTGGCGGACCGTCCTGCGGTCCAGCCCATGCTGATAAAGCGTCGGAGTCCTTCTGCCGCCGCACTCCAAAAAAAGAGCCGCCCATGCCCAAGATGTGAATAAAGTGCAGGGCAGAGGGAATGTGAGCCGGATTGCGACCAAAGAGGTGAAGGCAACATGGATCAACCCCGCCGATGGGACCAGGAAGGACGCCGGGTCTGAAATCGACACGGAGCCGCTGGGCTTGCGGCTCTGTGTCGATTTGGGCAACACTTCCTGCACAGACACGGACGCCTGGCTTCAGAAGTAAAGTTTCAGTGCCATCTGAACCTGCCGAGCGTTGTTCTGCTGCGTCGGGGTGACGCGGCCGAAGCTCGCGCTGGTTGGGTCGGTATTCGGCGCTCCGAAGCGGACATGGTTGAAGGCATTGAACGTCTCGAAGCGGTACTGCAGCCTTAGGTCTTCCCGGATCGTGAAGTTCTTGTAAATGCCCATATTCAACTCATTGGTCCGGCTAGCCCGAACATTGCCCCATCGGGTCGGAAAAGTCCGGATGTTGGTGGCGAAGTCCTGGTAGACGCCGTTCTTGATCGAGTCATTTGCCGCCGGCTTGTAGTTGTAACCCGGCAAGTTTTGGATCCCAGTCCAGGACGGGTAAGTTGAGATATCCGTGTTTTTGTCCGGGAACCGGATAAAGTGACTGGTGTCGAACCACTTGTCGATGCTTTGCTGGTCGCGTGGAAGGGAGATGTTCTGGCCGTCATAGAAGCAATCGGTCGAAAACACGACCGGGACGCCTGACTGGATGTTGTAATGGCCCGAGAGTTCCCACCCGCCAAGGGCCAGATCCAGAGCTTTAGGCATCGTCCCCCAGACCTTCTTGTTGCGCCCGAACGGCAAGTTCCAGATTCCGGAGACGGAGAGGTGCAAGGGACGATCCTCGCCGCCCAGCTTGTGCTCGACGAACGGCCCCGCAATCTCAGGCCCCAGCAGCGAGGTGTCTTCGAACAGCTTCGACCAGGTGAAGGAGTTGAGGAGGCTAAAGCCGCCCTTGAATCGTCGCTCGACCTTCAGCAGCATCGCATCGTACTGATTCTCGCCCAACGGATTCAGCTCCCGGTTGGTGTCTCCCAGAATGGTGATCGGGCGAATGATCTGGCTGAGGTTGATGTTCTTGTTGCTGGCGATTGAGCCCGTAACCCCCGCCAGTTGAAAGAAAGGATTCGGAATTTGCTCATCCCACAGCAGCTTGTCGAGCGGACGGCCATTCGCGTCAAAGCGCGGCGCGCGCAACTGTTGCCAGAGCGCCAACGTAGGCAGGTTCACGTTCCTATTCTGACCAATACCGTAGGTCTTGTTGTGCGTATACCCGATTTCAAAGAGCCAACCTCTGTACTCCTGCTGCACGTGCAGGCTGTACTCCCAGGAGTGCAACCGCCCCGGGTCCTGGTTGTAGAGGTTCACGCCTTGGCCGAGGTTGGTGAGGGGGCCGAGCGATGAGCCGGTAGGAGCGAGGATGCCCCCCTGGAACGGATTGGACAGCGTGTCGTAGGGCGTGTAGTAATTGTCCTGCGTGGCTATGAACGTTGTCGTGCGGCTGAATCCGTTCTGCCAGCCGTTGTCGAACGAAGCCTGTACAAACTTGCCGACGCCTCCGCGGATGACGGTGCTCGGCCGCAGCCGGTAAGCAAAACCGATCCGCGGCTGCACCTCTCTGAAATCGCTGTTGAAAACTTCCCGCGGATGACCGTCCACCCCCGCGAAAAGTTGGTTTCCCAAAACCTTGAAAGCGCTCGCCGGAACCAGTTGCGCCGCCTGCTGGACGATCGCGTTGCTGGCATTCTTTGTAAGGATGCTCGCGTAAGCCGCCTGGGCCGCGTCGTTGATCGGATTAACCGCAGTCACGTCATAGTCGGAGGTGAGGCGGTCAAACCTCTCGGTGACTGGCGTCTCATAGTCCCAGCGCAGACCCAAGTTCAGGGTCAGGCGCGGTGTCACGCGCCAGTCGTTCTGCACGAAAAGCCCCGTGAAATGCTGGGAAAAGAAGCCATTGGCATTACGCGGGAACTGGCCGGCGTTGGGCAGGCCCAGGAGCAAAGCAGCGAGGCGAGATCCGTTCCCGGTTCCTCCGCTGACGTCTGCTCGAGGGCGCGTCCAGTTGGTATTGTCGAAATCGAACCGCCCCTGGTTTCCGATGTTGCTCTCGGCTGACTGCAGCACCCAGTAGTCCGCCCCGTACTTGAACATCATGTTGCCCATCGAGTGGTTCATCGTGGCGCTCCATGTGTAGTACGTGGTCGCTGTGTAGTTGCCGGCACTGTTTGTGCCGATATCGCCGAACAGGCCGGTAATGCGCGGGAAGGATGCCTTCTCCATCTGGGCGACATAGCTCGCCGGAAAACCTAGTGGCGCAGGATCGAATCCCGCCCCGTTGTCGCGATTGTCATCGACGAACCGGCTGACATTCCAGCGCAGATTCAGCACCAGCGTCGGCCGCATCGTCCACACGTGGTCGAGTCCCAGCCCCGTCGGAATTCGGGTCTGGTACTGGCCCGTGGACGCGTTCGCGAAAATATTGCCGGTCAACTCGTCCTCGTGGTACCAGCGATAGGAGCCGAAGCTCTTGTGAGAGTTGTTCCAGGTGTGATCGACCCGGACCGCCAGCACCGCCATCTTGTTGTCACGGGTTGAAGCGGGCACGAAGTTGTTGGTTGCGTTGCTCGTCTCGTCGCTCGGCGTATTCGGCAGAGGGACGAACTCCAAAATTTTCAGTGCGATCGGGTTCAGGCGGCTGGTGGGGATCACGTTGTTCGTAAACTGCTTCCGGTATCCCTTGGAATCGACACTCGCGGGATCGTAGATATTGATCGGATATTTGATGCGCTGGCCGCTGACGAGCTGTGTGGTGAACGACTGGCTGAAATCTCCTTTCCGCTCCAAATCGGTCGGAACGGAGCGGATATCGAACCGCGGATCACTGTTGCGTGTCCCGTCAAAGGAGACAAAGAAAAACGTCCTTTCCTTGCCGTTATAGACGCCGGGAATCCGGACCGGACCGCCAAATGTGCCGCCGTACTCGTTGAAATGAATGGCCGGTTTTTCGCCCCCGGAAAGGTTCGTCTGAAAGAGGTTCGCATTGAGCAGATTGTTCTGGTTGAACCAGTACGAGCTGCCATGATATTGAGCCTTGCCGCTCTTGATAACCATCTGGACGGTGGCGCCGGCCTGACGGCCCAAGGAGGCGTCGTAAGCGTTCATCTGAACCCGAAATTCCTGGACAGCGTCAGGTGGAGGCATGAAACCGACTTTTCCGTCCGCCCGGATGTTCGGCATGCCGTCCAGTTCAAAGTTGTTGGAGCGAACGTTGTTGCGTCCGCCGTTTACCGTGAACTGGGAGGCGGCATTGTATGACCAAAGGTGGGCAACATTCTGGTTCTGGTCCTGAGCTATGACGCCCGGCGAGAGTGTGGCCAACAGCGTGGTGACGCGCGACATCGAGGGCATTTCCGTGATCTGCTCCTCAGTGATGACCGTCCCGGAAGTGGCCGATGTCGTGTCGATGAGCGGGGTCTCGGCCTGTACTTCGACAACCTGGGACACCTCGCCCACCTCCAGCTTCACATCAATTTGCTTGTTGTCAGCGGCCTGCAAGGTCAACCCTTTGCGCTCGGTGGTTTTGAAGCCTGGCACACTGACCGTGAAGCTGTAGGGGCCTGGAATCAGGAACTGAACGATCCAGTTTCCTTCATTGTTGGTGATTGTCTGCTGCTTGACCCCGGTGGCTTCCGAGATGACAACTATCTCAGCGCCTGGAATAACACCGCCCGTGGCGTCGAAGACGCGTCCGCCCAGCGTGGCCCGCGCTTCCTGGCCCAAGGCGAAATTGGTAACGTTAAAGAAAAGCAGAGCGGCAAGAACCGCCACAAATGAGTAACTCTTCATTTCACCCTCCCCGGCAGACTTGGTGAGTCCGCCCGAACAATTCCCTGGCCGCGTATGCTATGTCATTTCCCGCTTCTCGGCAAAAACATTTCGAAGGATCTGAATTTGAACCATCGTATTCCAACGGGCGCTCGGCTGGGTTTCGATGAGAGCGATATCTCTGAGGAGGCGGTCGGTGCAATAGCTTAGGGAGTTGAGAGGCGGCGAGCCCCCGGCTCGAATTGTTCGATTTCACGATCGGGCGACTGGATCGGGTCCGCGGCGCTGACAATACCGCTGAAGGGCAGTTTATTATGGCCGGACTTTGGGGCCCCCGGAGTCCGGCCACAATAAACTGACTGTCGCCTCTAAAACATGAGCCGCAACGCCAGCTGCAGCCGCCGCGGGTTGGCGGTGTTCGTGTACTGCCCGAAAGCCGCGTTGGTCTGCACACCGTTAGCATCGAAGCTCGCAGACGTGTTTACGGCGCTGAACTGCGTATGGTTGAACACGTTGTAGGCTTCGACGCGGAACTGGGCCGACAATCGCTCGCTGTGAAACGGGATGTTCTTGAAAAGCGAGATGTCCCAGTTGTTGGTTCCCGGGCCGCGGAAGACGTCCTTGGGCGCATTTCCCCAACTCCCGACAGCCGGGGCCGCTATCGCCGCGGTGTTGAAATGCGCGCTGAAAGTTCGCTGGTCTTTAGGCAGGACCGGGTTTGCCACAATCATCACTCGCCCGCCATCCGTTGACCCGGTTGTGTCCCTCGTAGGCGTGAACGAGTAACTGATACCTAGGGGCGCTCCGCTCTGGAAGGTCGCGATCCCGGACACCTGCCAGTTGTCGAGCACGGCTCTCGCAAGCGGGTTGTCCCAGAACCGCCGCACGCTGGGAATGTTGTAGTTCCAGTAGAGGCGGAAAATGTGCGTCCGGTCGAATCCAGCCCGGCCGTAGTTCCAGATCTTCTGATCTACGACTGAGCTGACCTGTGCGTCCGCGGTGTAATCAGCGTCGGCGTAATCCATAGCTTTGGACCACGTCCAGACGACACCGTAGTACAAGCCACCGGCGTAGCGGCGTCTGATCGCGGTTTGCAGCGAGTGGTAGTTGGAGTTGCCTCCGAAATAGTAGTACTGGATATCGCCGTAACCGATGTGAGGCCGCAGGAACTGCGAGGGCAACACCGCGTTCCTGGTGGGGTCCTTGCTGCTCGGCAGGAAATTGGTGCCAAGTGCCGTGGTATTGAGGTTCTTCCTCACCACCAGGTGGCGCCCCAGGGCTCCTACGTAAGCCACGTCAACTACGGTGCCGAACCCGACATCCTGCTGGAACCCCAGGCTGAAATTCATGGTCTGTTGAATGCGCCGGTCCGGGTCGTAACCCTGGATGTTGCTCGGGAATATGTATCCCGCCGAATCGGCAAACGTCTGCACGGTCGTGTAGTTGAGCTGCGAGTTGTACTGGATAGGCGGAGTCAGCTGAATGGCCGACTGGTAGTTGTCCCGGTCATGGATGCTGTAGAAAATTCCACCGCCTCCTCGAATGACCGTCTTCCCCTTGCCAAACGGGTCCCAGGCAAACCCCAGGCGCGGCATGGCCTTAACACCGTCCGTGTAGCGCAGGCCCTGCGGATAGTCGGGGTTGTCCTTTCGATAGATGATCCCATTGAAAGGATTGCCCTTTCCGGGCGCTATCGCACCGATGTAGACTGCCGGCAGGATCTCTCCGGTGTACGGATTCTTGCCCATTCGCTTGGTGCCGACCAGCGTCGGCTCTATGAGCTTCACGGCATCCCCGGATTTCCAGAGGGACGGGACGAAACCGGCCTCCAGATTCTCGTTGTTGTGCCAGGGCTGTGACCAGCCGAAGCGCAACCCGAGATCCAGCGTCAGCTTCGGAGAAACTTTCCAGGTGTCTTGCCCGTACCACTCCAGGCTGGTGGTGTACTCGTACATAGGAGGACGCGAAGACGACTCCGTGTACGAAGTCAGAACCCCAAGGAGAGCATTCGCATAGGCGTACCCGGTATCCTGCGGGTTGTTCGCGTCTGTCCCGAAGTTCATCGTACCGGCGAAGGTCGCCTGCTCGCCTTTCATCACCTGCCAGCGCTCGATGTAGAATCCCCCTTTCAACGTGTGTCCAGGGAAGATCTTGCTGATGGAGGTGTTGCTGTGGATCGTGGTTTCCGCGCCTTTGAGTGGAAACCGCGTCGCATAAGTCGGATTGGCCGGATTCCGCAGACCCCCAAAACTCGCCGCCGGCACCAGATTGTAAGGATTGATGGACGGGTTGAACTGCGGAATGTCAACCCCGGTCGCTTTTCGGCTCTTCGCCGCAACATCGGCCTCGTCGAGCGGTGGCCCTGCCTCTTTGAATCGCTGCACACCGGCACTGGTCTGCAGAACCATGGTCGGGTCAAAGACGTGGGTCCCGGAAAGAACATAGGAGGGGGTGGTGGCCGTGTAGTGAGCCGGCAGCCAGCCCCAGGCCGCGTTACCTGCCGAGACCGAAGCTCCACGCTGGTCTTCCCACCAATAGTTGAAGCGTCCGAACAGCGTTGTCTGATCGCTTATCAGGTAGTCGATGCGCAAGGTCTCTATGCGCTTGGGCACCGTCAGGCTTTCCTGGAAGGTGTAGTTGTACTCCCCCTTGGTGACCGCCGCGTCCAGCATGTTCGGCAGCGGCAGCAGCTTCAGGTACTTCTGGGTAGATGCCAGGATCCGATCCGAGGGCACGACGTTGCCCGGGAACGCCTTTCCGGTGAGCGGGTCCTTGACCGTCACCGCCTTCCCGCTGATCGTCGATTTGCTGAAATCACCCGCGCGCTCCAACTCGGTCGGCACGGTGACATTCTGCGGGGTCTTGGGCCGTTTCTCGCGGATTTCCTCACTGGCAAACAGGAAAAAGAGTTTTCCTTTGGTGGAGTCGACGTGCGGAATGTGGAAGGGACCACCGATATTGCCACCCGCGGTAGTGATGCGGTAAGGGGTCTCTGCGAGACCGGAGCGGTTATTGAAGAACGAGTTGGCGTTAAACATCTCGTGCCGCTTGTAGTAGTAGCCGGTGCCGTGAAATTCCTTGGTGCCGCCCTTGCTGACCGCCATGATCGTCACGCCCTGGCTGCGGCCGTACTCCGCTTGGAAGTTGGCGACCTTGACCTCCACGCTCTGGACGGTATCCAGACTGAGCGTGGTGTTCATGTTGCCCTGGTTGGAATTGCCCGTCGGCGCCCCGTCCATGACGATCATGTTGCCGGTCGTCCGGCCGCCTAGCGCGTTGAAAGTTGTGTTGCCGGTGAAGGTCTGGACCTCCGCTCCGACGTTCACTGCAATGCCAGGCTGAAGGGATGCAAAGACCGAAAAGTCACGGTTCATGACGGTGAGGTCTTTGATCTCATCGCTCGTGGTGATGCCGGCACGTTCGCTGGTGGTGGTCTGCACCAGAGCTCCTTCGGCCCTCACTGTGACGAGCTCGCTGACCTCTCCCACGTCGAGCTGCAGGCGCCCAACCGGCAGGCTGCCGCCGGGAGTCAATTCAAACCCTTGTTTCTGGAGCTTCTTAAAGCCCGGCATTTCGGCGCTGACGCTATAAATGCCCGGCCTGACAACGGCGAACACGAAGTTGCCCATATCGTCGGTGACCACCGCACGGGTGGCGCCGGTTGCCTCGGAGAGAAGCGTGACCGAGGCCCCGGGGATCGCGCCGCCACTGCTGTCTACGACAGTGCCGGTGATAGAGCCGGTGACTTCCTGAGCCAACGCCGACCCCGGCAGCATCGCCACCAAGACCATTGCGGCGGATGCCAATAACATTGCCATTCTGACTGATCGCATTGTGCCCTCCCTGTCTCTGATAACGTTAACTTGGGGTGTTAGCAGCCGTCTGATAACGTTAACGGGGTGACCTCGCGCATCATGCTTCAGGCCGAGAGGGATGTCAAGAGAGTTGAGGTTAACCGCAGAGCGGTTTCACTCAGACTGAAAAAATCGACGATCCAAGAGAACTGCGATGGCCGCTCTGCAGGCCGCCTCGAGCATAAACCTCCGAGCGGTTCTTGCCGACGGCTTCGGCTGCGCGGTCGATCAGCGCCCGTTTTCCCTTGTCAGCGCGAAGATTGATCAAAACCGTGTTTGCCAGTTAATACCTTCCCTGCTGCAGCAACGATACCGGAGCGTATACACGTTGTGAATACACGGGCAAACTGGTTTATATTGCGGTTGCAGGCGGGTATACTGCAGCGCGGACCCCGATAACGTTAACATCTGGGAGGCAGTAGGCACAGATGAAAAAGAATGCCAGATGGACCAGGGCTCGGCAAGCTGGCCTTGTCAGTGGTGTCATTGGAGTCTATCTATTCGTACAGACTATAACTTCAGGCTGGGCGGCTGCTTCGGCGCAGGCTGCCGCCTCGACAAATGTACCGGAGGTTAAGGATTCCGCGGCCGCCTCGGCAGTACCGGGCGCGCATCTGGATTACGCGCCGGGCAAGGCCCCCAGGTTCTGGTCTGTGGCTGTCGCCGAGACGATCATGGCCCGATGGCCGGACTACAAGCTGGCCTATCACGCCCCATGGACGTATGTTCACGGATACTCCCTTTACGGATTCGAGATGCTTTATCGGGCAACCGGGGAGAAGAAGTACTTGGACTACATCAAACGGTACATCGACCAGTTCATTGATGAGAAGGGCGATTTCATACCTATCACTCGCAACGGACGGCCGCCGGCCGTACCGAGCTTCACCAACCAGGACAACATGATGACCGGTAATACCCTGGTGATGCTCTACGAGTACACGAAAGACGAACGCTACAAGAACGCCGCTACGACCGTACGGAAAGCCCTGGACGGCTACCCGCGCAACAGCAACGGCGGGCTCTGGCACTCCCACGGCTTGCACGGCCAGTGGTGGATCGACGGCATTTTCATGAGCCAGATGTTCCTTATCCGCTACGGCAAATCAATCGGCGATTCCGAATACTGTTTCGACGAGGCGACCGGCCAAATCGCCGCCTACGCCAAAACCGCCGAGAAGGGTGGTACCGGCATGATGGTGCATGGCACCTACGAGCCCGGGCACGGTGACCGGGAATGCCGCTGGGCACTCCCGAACACGGGCCTTTCACCTGAGGTCTGGAGCGAAGGCCTGGGCTGGTACACGCTCGTGACTGTCGAGACACTGGCGACGATTCCGAAGGATCACCCGCGCCGCGCTGAGCTTGAAGCGATCCTTCGCCGGGTGGCGGCGGGTCTGAAGCGGACACAGGATCCCAAAACCGGCGGCTGGTTTACCGTCGTTGACAAGCAGGACCAGAGCGGCAATTGGATCGACTCCTCCGGCACCGCCATGTTTGTCTATACGATCCAAAAGGGCGTCGAGCTCGGTCTGTTGGACAAGAGTGAATACGCTCCGGCTGTCGAAAAGGGTCTTCAGGCGATCGTAAACCTGATGAAGATCAATGACCGCGGCTTGGTGGACGTCTACAGCGCCAGCGACGGCCTGAGTGTGCAGGTCGACTACGACCACTATGTCAACAACCCCAGGCGAGCGGTGAACGCCAAGGAGGCCGTGGCTGGGGTCCTCTGGGCCACGGCGATCGTTGAAAGGCCGGCTCTGGAGAAGCTGCGACCGACTGACCAACTGACCAACTGACAACCTGAGTCGATCAGAAGAACCGTTTTTGTGCCTTTCGTGACTTGATGCCGGCGATTTTCTTCCTGCATGCCTCCACGCGTTTTTGATCACCCAGCTCTCGGTAAAGAGCTTCCGCCTCGGTCCATTTCTTCATTTTCTCGAGCATCCGGGCTGCTTGTTTCTTGGAGTCCGCCTTGAGATAAAGGCGGTAAGCGTTCTCGAAGTCGCCCGCGTCCGCGAGCCACTCGGCAGCCGGCAGGATCCAGCCGGCCCGCTCGAGCAGTGCAGCGCCGCGCGCGATCTGCCCGGCCTGACAAAGGACCAGGCCTGCTTCGCGCAAGTTGTCGCGGCTGAGGTGGTAATCAGCTACCCGCTCGTGGTACGCGGCCCTGGAAAGAGCCCGCACGTTGTGCTCGGCTGGCTGCAGGTCGACCCAACACCGTTTTGCCTCGTCGACACGGTGTGCGCACAGGTACCAGGCACCCGCACCGACAAGGTCTCCGGCCTTCTCCAGCTCACACGCTCGCCTCGCCAGGTTGTCAAGGTGGCGCCTCTGATCACTTGGGGATAATCCCCAAGTGAAGGAGTCACGGCTAGTCACCATTGCATCGAGCCAACCGATCGGCTGGAGGATTTCGGTCAGGAGGTCCAGGGGCAGGTACACGGAGAGCTTGGAGAGCAACGGGGCCAGCTCGGCCCGCAACGTCTCGGACCCTTCGGCCGACCACCATCGGCGAATAACCGTCGCCAACGCGTCGCGCGGGTCGTTGCCGTAATACATGCCCCGTGCTCGATGGATTTTGGCTTCCAGCAAGGCGACGGCCGTCCAGTACTGACCGGTCTGTGATACGCACTTGAGCAGGGGCTCGTAGTAGTCAGCGTCAACCCAGCGGCGCAGCGCCTCCTCGACTCGACCGCTCTCGGCGAGGCAATCAGCCTCATCCAGCCACATACGAAGCGCGCGGAACAGGGCTGCAGCTGCCTCAAATTCCCCGGAGTGGCGCAGGGAGCGGGCCAGAGTCACCCAGGCGTCATCCGACGTCGCCGAGAATCTTGCCCCGGATCGATAGTAGCAACTGCGCAGTCCCTTGAAATCCGCAACTCGGTCCTCGGGACTGCGCGCGTACATGGCCGCAGCATCCAATAACCGGTTCTGCCTGGCGAACAGCCTCCCCGCCGCCTGGAAGTCTCCCTCTTTGCGTCTGGCAATCGCCGCCAACTCGATTTCGCCTGCTTTCTCCCAGGCTTCGCCGGCGCCCGCAAGGTCCAGGAGCTCAAGTCTGACGGCTCTCCGGGCCTGTCCCTTTTTGCCGCGGGCCGGCAGCGCACTCTCCGCCAGCCATAGCGCCCGGCGACCCGAATCCTTTGATCGACGGTAGGCTTCCACGGCCTGTTTCCATTCGCCCCGGCTTTCATGA
>RPQK01000156.1 GCA_003819755.1 Acidobacteriota bacterium
CGAGCTCCCGGCAACCAGTCGCGGTGATCGGCTCAGGGCCGGCGGGACTGAGCGCCGCCTATCATCTGGCCCGCCTTGGATATCCTGTTCGTATATTCGAAAACCAACCGGAACTGGGTGGGGTGATGAGGAACGGCATCCCGCCCTACCGGCTGCCGCGCCACGTTCTCGACCGCGAGATCGCGTTTATTTTGCAGCATGGGGTCACGGCCGAGACGAACCGGCGCATTCTCAAAGCCGACCTGGTCCACCTGTCCCGGGAATTTGCCTCAATCTTCGTCGCGACCGGTCTGCAGGAATCCCGGACCCTCAACCTGGGCAATCTCGACTCGGCCGTGGTCACCCAGGGTGTGGACTTCCTCGATTGCTCGCGTCAAGCCGCAAAGCGGATGGACGGGCAGCGCGTTATCGTGATCGGCGGCGGCAATACCGCGATTGACGCAGCCAGGACAGCCAGGCGGCTGGGGGCGGAAGTCCAAATCGTCTACCGAAGGACGCGAGCCGAGATGCCCGCCATTCCGGAGGAAATCGAAGAGGCGCTGGAGGAAGGAATCGGCCTTTCCGAACTGCTTGCTCCCGTGACCCTAAGCGCCGCAAATGACCAGAGGGCGCTTTGCTGCCAAAGGATGCAACTCGGGGAACCCGACGAAAGCGGAAGGCGCCGACCGGTTCCCGTCGAGGGCGCCCAAGCCATGGTTGCTCTTCCCTGCGACCGGCTTATCCTGGCGCTGGGCCAAAATCCCGACCTCTCCGTCTTTCCAGAGGGCAGCGAGATCCGGGAGAACGGACAACTCCTCGGGCTGACCGGTGCCCCTGTTTTTGCAGGCGGCGATTTTCAGAGCAATGAAGGGACAGTTGCTGCAGCAATCGGGAGTGGGCGCAAGGCGGCCTGGCACATTCACCAAGTCCTAAGCGGGGAGAATCTGTTTCCCACCGTCGTAAGTGAGCCGGTGCCTCTCACTTCCATACGGCTCCGTGCACACAATCGGGTGCCCAGACACGAGGCTGCTCTGAGGAAGCCGGAGCAGCGTCTGGCTGACTTTGGAGAGGTGCGACTGGGGCTTGAAGAGCGACCCGCCCACGCGGAGGCGGTGGAAGAAAGCCGTCGCTGCTTCAGTTGCGGCAGTTGCACCGGTTGCGACATCTGCCGCGCCAGCTGCCCCGAGGGAGTGCTCAGTCGTCGAGGCGACGAATACTCCTTCAATTACGACTACTGTAAAGGTTGCGGCTTGTGCCAGTTTGAGTGCCCGCGCGGAGTAATCGTGATGGAGCAGCTGTGATCAGAAAGCTGTTTATCCACGAATTACACGACTTACACGAATTCAAAAGGACCTCAAGGACCTCAAAGACCTCAAGGACGGTGACTGTTGCTTTGTCCTTGAGGTCTTTGAGGTCTTTGAGGTCCTTTGAATTCGCGTAATTCGTGTGATTCGTGGATAAACAGCTTTTCAGGAGAACCAACCATGCCTCGGAAGCTTTGCACGGGAAACTATGTGGCCGGGTACACTCTGGCTTCGGCCGGTGAAGCCAACCGCCTTGCACGCGGGTGCGTGGCAGGCGGTTATCCGATTACGCCTCAGACCGAGATCATGGAGTATCTCCGCGGCTACCACTTCACGAAGGGTATCGTCCAGGCGGTCGAGTCCGAACACAGCGCGATGGCCATGTGTATCGGAGCATCCATGGCGGGAGCGCGGGCGTTTACGGCCAGCTCCTCGAACGGCCTCGCCTACATGACGGAGAACGTCTTCATGGCCGGCTACTGCCGGCTTCCGATTGTCATGGTCGCGGTGAACCGCGCGCTCGGGCCGCCGTGGAATATCTGGGTCGATCAGGGAGATACGCTGGCCCTTCGCGACGCCGCCTGGCTCCACTTTTATTGCGAGTCACACCAGGAAGTGGCGGATACGATTCTCCTGGCTTTCCGGGTTAGCGAGCACTCGGACATCCTCCTCCCGTCAATCGTCGCCTACGACGGGTTCATCATTTCCCACACCTCAACCGGGGTTGATTTGCCGGACCAGGAGAAGATCGACCGCTTTCTGCCCCCTTATCAGGCGCATCCCCGGCTGAATCATGAGAGACCGCACATGGTCGGAGCCATGGTGACCCCAGAGGATACCGCGGCACACCGGCTGGAGCTCGCGGAAACCATGGAACGGGTGCCACGGGTCTTTGAACAAGCCCGCGAGGAGTTCCAAACGGTTTGCGGGCGCGTCCCGGATGGGGCCGTGACCGGCTATCGCCTGGAAGACGCAGAAACGGTCCTGGTTGCCTCCAATTCCATAGCCAGTACCGTGCGGGGTGTCGTGGACGAGCGGCGCGAACGCGGAGAGAAGGTCGGCCTTCTCAAAATCAAGCTTTTCCGGCCGTTTCCCCGCGCCCAGATACGCAAAGCACTGGAGCGAGCCCGGCGGGTCGGCGTCATAGACCGCAATATCTCTCCCGGTTCGGGCGGTATCTTCTGGCTCGAACTGTGCGGTGCCTTGATGGCGCGCCCGGACATTCTCCTGCAGGGCTACCTGACCGGCTTGGGCGGCGGTGACGTCACCCCCCCCATCATCGAAGGCATTCTCGAAGACCTGAAACAGCGAACCGCCCCTGGTGAACCAGCTTTCAAGGTCCAGGCGTACGCGAAGATGTACTAGCAGAAAGGACCTCAAGGACCTCAAGGACCTCAAGGACAGGAACTGTAAACTGGTCCTTGAGGTCCTTGAGGTCCTTGAGGTCCTTTCCTTCGCAACCAATCTCCGTTACCTCAGGCTCGGCTCCAAAGCAGCAGGACGACTCGCATCACCAGGTACGCCAGGACGAGCAGGATCGGCGTTCGATACTTTGCCGTCACCCGCAGGATCGTATCCCAGACGGTTTCCGGGTAGGCCGTGACCCGGATGCCGGCCAGGTAACGCTGGACATCTTCGGCCAGGGTGCGGATATCCGGGTATCGGTTTGCCTGATCCGGCGCCGTAGCTTTCCGGTAGACCGCCTGCAAAGGTTTGGGAACACCTTCCGGCCGAATCATCAGTGGCCCCACACGGTTCACGGGTTCCGGGTGCTTTCCGGTCAGCAGGAAATAGAGGATCGCCCCCAACGAGTAAACATCAGTCCGTTCGTTGATTTCGCGAACGGTTCCTGCTGCCTGCTCGGGCGACATATAACCGGGCGTCCCCATCACGGTTCCCTCCACCGTCCGATCCATTTTCTCAGCTCCAGGCGATGTCTGGTCGCCTTCGGGCCGCGCGATCTCATCGCGAAGGGATTCGAGAAATCCCGCTACGCCCCAGTCCAGGACCAGCACTTCACCGTAGGGCCCGATCATTACGTTCTGAGGCTTCAGGTCACGGTGAACGATCCCCAGGGAATGGGCAAAGCTCACGGCCTCGCAGATCTTGAGGAAAACCTGGAGTTTTTCGGAAAGCAGGCGCGTCCCGCTCACGTAATCGTCGACCCTCGCGCCGTTCACCAGCTTCATGACATAGAACACCCGGCCGTCAGGCAGAAAGCCGAGATCGTGGACTGGAACGATCCCCGGGTGCTCAAGGGCGCCGAGAATCTGCGCCTCCCGGGTCAGCCTCCCAGCCAGTTGGGACGGGTCAAGATCAAGATTCAGAACCTTCAGAGCGACCAACCGGTCCAATAGCGTGTCTCTCGTGCGGTAGACGGTCCCCATTCCCCCCTGACCGATTTTCTCGATGACTTCGTAGCGCGTCCCGGTCAGATCGGGCCAGTCGCCGACATCTCGAAGATGGTTCAGAACTTGATCGGGCAGCGTTTTCACTTCGGAACAGCTCCAAAAAGGAGGGCGGCCTCGGCTCTAAACTCCGCCTCGGTCGCACAAATCTCCCCCAGCTGGCTGAGCACCAGCTCCCGGAACCGGCGACGCGCCAAAGCCAGGTAGTTGTTTAGTTGCGTGGGAGTGATTCCCAGCTCATCGGCCATTTCGCGGTAGGTCTTCTTCTCCACCGGTGGATCGAGGTCGTATCGAGCGAAAACGGCAAAAACCTCCGGCCGGCCTTTCAAGCAACATTCCTTTTCGAGCGTTTCCACGGCAGTTTGAAAGAGACTACGAGTCCATTCACGATGGAACAGCTCCTCGGGATCCGTTACTCCTGCTTGCGAGGCCAGATCGGCATCGGCCGAGCCGAAGTCAAGTGAGAGCGTTTCCACTCCTCCCCCGCGTTTCGCCCGTTGCCCCGCTTTTAGCTGATTCGCCACAAAGCCGTCGATGCAGACACGCAGATAGGTTCGAAAACGGGACCTGGAGGGGTCGTACTTCTGAAGATATTCGCGCTCCAGAGCAACAGCAAAGAACTCCTGCGTCCAGTCTTTCGCGTCTTCGTTTCCCGCGCGCCAACGCAAACGGACGTACTTGTAAACGGGCTTCCAGTAGGCGGAAATCAGTCGATCAAGGGCAGCCCGGCGGGCGGAGGGATTTTCATCGGCGGCCCGCACGAGCAGAGAAAGGCCGGTCGCCGGAAAGGCGTGGGCGGCACCTCCAATCGATGTGTCCTGATCCATGGGATGGCTCGATTGCAGTCTATGTTAACTGAGTTAGCGGTGGGGAATCATCTGGAATCACCACCAACGCCGGGAGTCGGCACTCTCGAAGCGACTGAGCACGCTCACCTTCTCCTCCCGGATGATCACGCGCATGATCAGGGCGAGGATCACACCAGCGAAGAAGCCGCCGATATGGGCGGCGTAAGCGACCCCTCCCGTCTGGCTGCTGACGGCAATTGAGCCAATTCCGTTGATGAACTGGAAGACGATCCAGAGTCCGATGGCCGCTACCGCCGGTATCGAAACCACCGTATAGAAAATGACCGCGTGCACCCGGTTCCTGGGGAACAGGACCAGGTAAGCGCCTAAGACTCCTGATATAGCGCCTGAAGCGCCGAGGCTCGGAATCGTGGAAGCCGGATCAAGCGCGACGTGGGCCAGTGAACCGGCCAAACCCGATGCCAGGTAGAACAGCAGGAAAGGAAAAGCGCCAAACCGGTGCTCGACGTTATCTCCAAAGATCCAGAGATACATCATGTTGCCCAGGATGTGCATGATGCCTCCGTGCATGAACATCGACGCCAGAAGCGTCAGGTAGATGGGACTTGGGCCGGGCGTGTGTTGAATCTGCGCGACTCCTTGACCCGTGTCAATTGCCTGGATCCCGATCAGGTCCTGGCCGGTGGAGATCTCGCTCGGCACCACCGCCCAGCCCGTACTTATCGGAGGATAGGCCAGCTGAATCAGGAAAACCAGGACGTTGGCAACGACCAGCAAGATCGTCACATAGGCAGGACCGGAAAGATTCCGGTCATCGTCCCCGATTGGGAAGAGCATCGCGCCTCCTTTGGCAGAACAGCCCTCTTCTCAATTTAGCGTTTAGCGAGGTGAAAGGACAGGCCTGTTGCATCGTCCGCGACGGGCTTGCTACGCTTCGGAGGGAGAGTCAAACATGTTGATCGTACACGTCCATATCCATGTGAAGCGGGAATTTCTTGAAGCATTCCGGGCGGCAACTATCGAGAACGCTTCCCAAAGCGTCAAGGAACCCGGAATCGCGCGCTTCGACTTCCTCGAGCAGGCCGACGATCCGACTCGCTTTGTTCTGGTAGAGGTGTACCGGAATGCGGAAGCACCGGCGCGTCACAAAGAGACGGCCCACTATGCGAAGTGGCGAGACACGGTCACCGACATGATGGTGGAACCGCGAACCAGCGTGAAGTTCGGGAATGTGTTTCCCGATGAGCCGGGGTGGTAGAGCGAAAAGACCTCAAAGACCCCAAGGCCAAATCGTGCTCAATGTCCTTGAGGTCCTTGAGGTCTTTGGGGTCCTTTTCGCGCGATTACTTAGCTCTGCCCCCACGGCTTCCGGTATTCGTAATCCAGATACCGGTTCGCTTCGGGCAGGTTGGTAATCCTCTCCGTGTCAGGATCCCAGGTCAGCCGGCTCTTCGTGGCCAGGGCAATGTTGGCCAGCAGGGCAAAAGTCGTCGACCGATGCCCTTCTTCAATGTCACACCACCCCTTTTGCCGGGACTTCACGCAATCGAGGAAGTTGCGAACCATGTTGACTGTCGGATTCTCGCGATCCGCCAGAGTCTTTTTCTGGTCCTGAATGGTCGCCTGCCCTTCCTGGAACTGCCCCGGCTTGGACGGGAGAACATGGTAGCTGCGGTCATCGATATAAAGGTTCCCCTGCGCTCCTCTTAGTTCGACCTCCCCTTCGGGAAGCGTACTTCCGCCGGCGGCCTCGTAGACGCCGAAGACCGCGAGGGCCCCTGATGGGAACTCGAACGTGACTTCGAGCGTGTCGGGAATAGTACGATCGTCGGTCAACAGATATTTGCCGCCATAGGCGGTCACAGAGACCGGCGCCCGCTCGTTGACCAGCCAGCGGATCGCGTCGAGATAATGGACGCCCCAGTTCGCCATTTGTGAGGAATAGTCCTGCCACCAGCGAAACTTGTACGGGGCAATGTTCCGCTGATAAGGCCGGAAAGCGCGCGGTCCCAGCCACATATCCCAGTCCAGCCCGGGCGGCGGGTCTTCAGGCTTCGCCTGGCCGATGCCGTTCGGATACATGCGGCTGGTATAGAGAGCACGGGCCACGGTGACCTTGCCGATTGTCCCGGAGTTGACCAGACCGGCCGCTTCCTTGTAAGTGCTCGATCCCCTTCGGTTCAGCCCAACCTGGACCACCCGGTTGGTGCGCTTGGCCGCTTCGACCATTCGCCTTCCCTCCGCGACGGCCACGGTCAACGGCTTTTCGACGTAGACGTCTTTGCCGGCCTCACAAGCGAGAATCATCTGAATCGCATGCCAGTGGTCGGGAGTCGCAATGCAGACAGCATCTATATCTTTTCGCTCCAGGATCTTACGGAAATCCTTATGTCTGAACGGCTCGCTCGCGAACTTCTCGCCCATCTGCGGCGATTTGTTCCCGACTTCTTTCAGAATGCCCGGGTGGACCTTGCTCCGGTCCCGCCACAAATACGGCTCGTAAACGTCACACAACGCCGCGATTTCGACATCCGGGGCGGCCATGAAATAGCCGAGCAACTCGGAGCCTCGGTTTCCGATGCCGATGAAACCCATCCTGATCCGGTCGTTCGCCCCCAGGACCCGCCCGCTGGCCGGTCCAATCGTTGCCTGCGCGACCAGTCCCGCCGCCGTCGCGGCCCGCGCGGAGTTTCCCAGGAAGGAACGGCGCGTCATGCTCTTCTGGTTGTCTGACATGTGCAACCTCCTCGGTGAGGGATGGTATCACTCCGTCCCACACGGAGGAAGAGTCGCGGACCCTTCTTATTTTTATTCTACTTTTGTAGAAATATATTTCGTAAAATGTGGAATCATGGCAATCCAAGTTCGGCTTCGCGAAGCGGCGACTACCGCCGCGGTTCTCGGGAATTCGGCTCGCCTGCAGATCCTTCAACTTCTGTTCAACTCCCGGCCTCTCGGCCTGGTGGTCGGCGACATCCAGAAAGCGGTGAACGTACCCGGTTCCACCCTTTCGCATCATCTTGAAAGACTTCGAGCGGCCGGGCTGGTGGCCATCCGCAGGCATGGGACCTTTATCTGGTATCTTCCAAATGAAGAGCGTGTTCGCCAGCTTGCCGGCTTCCTGGTCGAACTGGCCGGCGTCAGACCGGAACCCGAGCCCTTGGAAGCGGCTCTGGCCGTGCCGCCGAAGCCTGAAGTAGAAATTGAGTGCGACTGACATGGACACCACCCGCTTGTCAATTAGCCCTTGATTGGGATAGGCTTTCTCCCCGTCGTGGAGGTTCACAGCTCAGGCTCTTCATCACCAGCTCGCCGCGCCTCGCTCCATCCGCTGATCTTCGTCTGCCTGGCTCTGTTGCTGGTAACCGGGGAGTCGTTCGGCCAGCGACAGCACGAATGGCGCTTCTGGACCTCGGCTCACGGCCTGGCCGAATCTTACATCCGGAACATCAACCAGGACCCGGAGGGGAGGGTTTGGTTCACCCTCGGTTCAGTCGGCTCGTTCTCGATGTTAGATGGATACACTGTTCGGACTTCCCCCTACTCGCTGACCGCTTTATCCATATACGGAAGCGCGGCCGGGCAAGCCTGGGCGCTTGATCAGAACTCGCTCATCCGCCTGGAGAACGGCCAGTGGAAGACTTACCGGCTGGAAAGCGCCGATTTACCTCCGAACACCAACGTTCGCGCGATCTGTCCGCTCGGCCTCGAAGACGTCGTTCTCCTGTTCCCGGACCGCCTGTTGCTCTTCAATGGAAAGACCGGGAAAACAGAGGTAATCACGACAGCGGGGCAATCGGATATAGGCGCGTTCAACGACGTCTTGGCTCGGCTCGACGGCAATGGATTCTGGCTGAGCGCGCAGCGCGGTGTGATCGCTGCGACCCGCGTCGGGGATGGGCTTGCCGGCATTCGCCTGAGCTCTTTCTCCGCCCCGGGAGGACTTCAGGACTTGACCCGGATGCATGAAGGCAACGCCGAACTGTTTGTCACTGCTCAAGACGGGAACCAGAAGGTGGTCGTGCGGGTCGACCGAGGGAACTGGCAGAGGGTCTATTCGGGAACCGCCACCAATGTCGAAGGCTGGCGAGGTCCGGGGAGCACTGTCTGGATCAGGCTCGACGATCAACTCTACACCCTGTCCAGCGGCCAACTCCAAGCCATCGACCGCGAAGAGGTTCTGTCCGGAAATATCCTGAGCATCTTCGCCGCCCGTAACGGCGAGTTCTGGGTGGGAACGTCTCAAGGGGCGGCTCACTGCTCACGAAGCATTTGGCTCTCACCGCCGGACCTGGCCGGGCATGATACCATTCCTTATTCCGTTTGCGACGACGCGCTCAGCCGGGTATGGCTCGCCTACCGGGACTCCTTGGCCGTTCTCGAGAACGGTAAGTGGCGCGTCATCCCTGCCCCACCAAACGTCACTATCCGATCGACCGGCACCGACTCAATCTTCCCTCTCCCCGGCGGTCAGATGCTGATTTGCGGGGATGTCCGCAACCAGCCCCCTACAGCTCAGATGCTCCTGGTGTTCGATCCCAACTCCGGCGACTTTCGTCCGGTGCCTCACCCGGAAGGCCTGCCGGTACGGATGGTATTTCCCCGCTCGGATGGCAGTTACCTCGCCCATTGCGGCGGGACGTACTCCGGGCGCGTGGACATTTTCGACGGTACGACGTTTCGCCCTTTCGCCGATTTGGGTGAAAACCAGGTGGGCGATGTTCGCGCTCTTTATGAAGCGCCGAACGGAGATCTCTGGTTAGGGGGACTGAACGGGCTCCTGCGATACCGTGACGGCAAGACCGAGAGGTTCGGCTTCGAAGCGATCGGCGAAAGGAACGGGGTTTTCACCTTGAACACCGGCGCCGCAGGCCGGCTCTGGGTGGGCGGGCGGGATCAGCTGGTCGAATACGACGGTCGGTCCTGGAATGTGCTCCTGAACGGCGTCGATCGAATCCGCGCGATCTTCCCGTGCCCGGGCGGTGACGTCTGGGTCGCGTCAGGCACTGGACTGCACCGTTACCACAACCGGCAATGGATCAGCCACACGGCGGAGGATGGCCTCCCGTCATCGATGGCCTGGGAGGTCTTCGAGGACCGCGAAGGACGCGTCTGGTGCGGCACAACGCGCGGAATCGGCGTGTACCAGCCGGAGGCCGATCGTGATGCTCCCGAGACCTTTATCCCTGCGAGTAAGAATCTCCGTGAAACTCCGCCCGGCGGTTCGGTGCGCCTCACGTTCAACGGCAGTGACCGTTGGAAGCAGACCCGGGACGAGCGGCTGCTCTACTCCTACCGCCTGGACGAGGGGGAATGGACGGCCTTTGCTCCCGAGTCCCTCGCGCCCTTCAATCGGTTGGGGTCAGGCGGCCACAAGTTCGAAGTCCGTACCATGGACCGGAACGGCAATACCGACCCGACGCCGGCCGCTTTCGAGTTCACGGTCCTTTTGCCCTGGTACCTGCAGACCGGTTTCCTGGCCGTCGTTGCGATGGCCGCAATCAGCATCCTCTTTCTTGGGAGGCGGGCCCTGAAGGACTTCCGCGAACGCGGCCGGATGATCGAACAGCTGACCTCTGCCAACACGCAGGTGCAGGAAAGAACCTCAGAGCTGGCGTCGGCTAACGAGAACATCCGCCGCGAACTGGGCGAGCGCCAGAGAGCCGAACGTCTGGCGAGAGAGAGTGAAGCGCGAATCCGAGAGCTTTACGAGAAGATGGCCCACTCGGTCGCCGAACTGACCCAGGGAGTCGGCGAAGTGGCAGACATGGCGACAGATCTGGCCGAAGGCTCGCGCCAGATAAGCAACGCCAGCCAGTCTCTGGCCTCGGGATCCGCCGAACAGGCCGGGGCCGTCGAAGAAATTTCCTCCGCCCTCAAGGTGGTGGCGGCCGGAACTGAGGAAACGCGCAAGCACGCCGAAGACTTGGGCAAGCTGGCGGAGACCGCGCGCCAGAGCACAAATTCGGGGGTCAGCCGAATGAACGAACTGAGCGCGGCGGTCGAGAAGATCAAAAGATCATCCGACCAGACCGGGCACATCATCAAGGCCATACGTGAAATCGCGTTCCAGACGAACCTCCTTTCGCTGAACGCGGCCGTTGAGGCCGCCCGGGCAGGAGAAGCCGGCCGTGGATTTGCAGTCGTGGCCGAAGAGGTTCGCAGCCTGGCCATCCGCAGTGCCCAAGCGGCCAGGGAGAGCGAAGGGCTCATCGAAGAGGCCCAGCGTCACGCCGATCAGGGAGTCCAGTTGAACGTCCAGGTCGCCGACGGGCTGCAGGCGATCGAAAAACAGGTAGATAGCGTGAGCCACGTTCTGAAAGCCGTCAAGGGAACCCTGGAGGATCAGGGCAATCAGCTGAACGAAGTGGCGCACGGTATGGATCAGATCAACAAGGTCACGCAGGGCGCCGCGGGGTCCGCCGAGGAATCAGCAGGCGCCGCCGCCGAGATCGCTCAACACGCCGCCCGCCTTCAGAACCTGGTCCTCGTCCTCTCCTCGGCCCTGTCGGATCTGAACCAACTCCCCGGTGACCGGCAGCGGAGCCTGAGTCACTGACAAGGGTGACAGGGGTGGGGCGGCCAGGCTGACAGACTGACAAACTGACAAACTGACAGACTGACAAACTGACAGACTGACAGACTGACAGGCTGACAAACTGACAAACTGACAAACTGACAAGCTGACGAACTGAGAACTGAGAACTCAGAACTGGGAACTGAGAACTGATTTAACTGAACTGACAACTGACATTCACACCTGAGATCGACTTTGTCACTCCGTCAGGACTGTCAGTTTGTCAGTCTGTCAGTTCTGTCAGTTTGTCAGTTTGTCAGCCTGTCAGTCTGTCAGTCTGTCAGTCTGTCAGTCTGTCAGTCTGTCAGTTTGTCAGTCTGTCAGTTTGTCAGTCTGTCAGTCTGTCAGTTTGTCAGTTTGTCAGTTGCCGCCAGCTTCGACAGCTGCGCCCGGTGGAAGGCCTTCACGTAC
>RPQK01000157.1 GCA_003819755.1 Acidobacteriota bacterium
TGGCGGCCTATCCGGCACCGGCAAGGGAATCTTCGTCAAAGAAATCGAGGATTCACTGCTGCGGGGTGAGGTCGACCTCGCCGTTCACAGTCTCAAGGATGTGCCTACCGATCTTGCCCCGGACTTCGTTCTGGCCGCCATTCCTCGCCGCGCCGATGTCAGGGACGCCTTGGTCGCCGGGCCGGACATTAAGAGATGGGAAGACCTGCCGCCGCAGGCGACGCTCGGAACCAGTTCCCTGCGGAGAACCGTGCAACTGAAGCTGCTGCGGAAGGACTTCAAGGTTCAGGTTCTGCGTGGAAACGTAGATACTCGGATAAGGAAAAGGACTGAACTTGGGCTCGACGGGGTCATTCTCGCTGCCGCCGGCCTGCGACGTCTAGGCCTCGACGAGCATGTCTCCTGCTTCTTCCCTCCCGACGTCCTGGTTCCGGCGATCGGCCAGGGAGCGCTCGCGATAGAAACGAGGGCCGGAGACCAACGGCTTTTGGCCGCCGTCGCTCCTCTGGAAGATCCGGCCACACGTGCTTGTACCGAGGCCGAGAGGCTCTTCCTGAGGGCCATGGGCGGAGGCTGCCAGGTGCCAATGGGCGCCTACGCGGCAATCGTGAACGGGCAAGCGCGATTTACTGCTCTCGTCGCCAGCCCCTTCCGGGATGAGATTCTACGTCACACGGCATCGGGAGATCCCCGGTCGTTGACGAAGCTGGCCGAGGAGGCCGTCAGTCATCTCCTCTCCCGAGGCGCCGACCGTATCCTCAAGGAGCTACAGCTGTGACGACCGCCGCCAAGCCGCTTGAGGGCCGAACTATCCTCATCACCCGGACCAAATCCCAATCGACCGAGTTTCGCCGACGGCTGGAAGCGGCCGGCGCTCGGGTTCTAGAGGTGCCGGCGATCGAGATCCGTCCTCGCATGAGCCCACAGCTTGATGATGCTATCGACCGGTTCGAGGACTATGACTGGCTGTTCTTTACCAGCGCTAACGCTGTCGAAATATTCGCTGATCGGATCGCCCATCTGCGTCCGGATTTCCGCCCCGGAGATCTGAAGCGCCCCAGACTGTGCGCAATCGGACCCGCCACTTCCCAGAAGATCCAGGACTACGGATACCCGGTGTCGCTTGTTCCGGCGGTGTTTCAGGCGGAGGGTGTTATCGAGGAGCTCACAAGGTACCAGGCCGGGCAACTGGAAGGAGTGAAAATATTGCTTCCGCGGGCGGCCCAGGCGCGGGAGATACTTCCTCAGGAGCTGAGGCGCCGGGGTGCGGTGGTCGATCTGATCCCCGTCTATGACACGGTCTTGCCGGACCGCACGGCTAACACGCTTGGCCAGCTGCTCCGTGATGTCTCCATCGATTTGATCACTTTCACCAGCTCGTCAACGGTCCACAACTTCGTCCAGGCGGCAGGACCGGAAGCCAACCTCTCCAGCTGGAGTTACGCGGCCATCGGACCAATCACGGCGGCTACCGCCAAGGAATACGGTCTGCCCATAGCCGTAATGCCGGGCAACTGGACCGTCCCCGATCTTGCACAAGCCATCGTGGAGTATTTCACCAAAGACACGGACGAACACGGACGAACACGGACTGACACGGACAAACACCGGCTGTAATCGCAGCGTCCGTATTTTGTCCGTGTTCGTCCGTGTTCGTCCGTGTCCCGTGTTTCGCATTTTTCCCCGAGCTAGAAGATGAACTTCAGACCCAGCTGAATGATGCGCTGGAAGGGAGCCTGTCCCAGGCCACCGCTAAGGGTGCTCTTGTCCAGGAATCCTGCCGCTCCGGGCGTGACGTAGCCGGTCAGATTGACCGCGTTGTCACCGCCGCTGAAGCTGCCCGAAGCTATTGCCGAACCGCTGCCGAAGGAATAGCTCGGGTGGTTGAAGGCGTTCCACAGCTCAGCCCGGAACTGCAATTTTGCCTCTTCCGGTCCAAATGCGCCGAACTCCTTAAATACCGCAATGTTCCAGTTGTTGATGCCCGGGCTGAACTCGGTGTTCCGCCCCACTTGAGCCAGACCCGGTCCTGCGACCGCCCCCTCTGCCCCTCGGATATAGCGGGCATTGGGGTCTTGGGCCACGTAACCGACGACCGAGCATGGGCTTCCAAAAGCACTCACACTCAAGGCACCGGCCGCGTCGCGGCAGAGGAAGTTGACATCGCTCCCCGTGTTGGCGGCGCCAGCCGGATTGACAAACGCGGTATCGCCCGCGGTGTCAAAGTCGGCATTGATGTCACGCCTCGAGATGACTGTCAGCGGTTGTCCGCTTTCAGCCAGGAATGTGGTGTTGAACTGCCAACCGCCGAGAATGTTTCCCAACACCGGATTCATGTCGCTCAAAGCTGGAAGCTGATACAGCCAGGTCAGGGCGAACTTGTGTTCGCGATGGAGTCCCGACAGGCCCTTGTTGGCAAAGACGTCGTAATGACTCAACGGCCGGCGGGGATTGATGATACTGGTGAAAAGATCGTTCTCGATCATGTCAATGGTTTTGCTCCAGGTGTAGCTTGCCTGAAACGCCAGATTGTTCGAGAAACGCTTTTCGGCCCGGAACGATCCGCCGTGATACCAGGACTGACCATCCGGGGTGAATTGGGTTATCGGGCCTCCGAAACCGTAGGGTGCGAGGAGCCGAGTCCGCGAAGCCAGGACGTCCGCTCGCGTCGGAGCAGTAGCGAGATTCGCGGACAGGGCGTCTGCTTCATTCGCAAAAACCGGAATACCGTTCGGATTAGGCACCCCAGGGCTCAGCTGGCGCTGGATCGGCAGGTGCACACCTTTTGTCCCGACATAACGGACCTCAAACAGATAGTCCTTGAACATCTGCTGCTGAACTGAAGCTGTCCAGGTGTACGTCTCCGGAATGATCTCCTGATGCTGCAGGAAACCACCGGTCGCCGCGCGCGCCACGTACGCGTTCACCAAGGTGTCGGTCGGAAGAACCGAAAACAAGCTGCCGCCCTCGAGGAAGCCGGTGGTGCTGTACTGAATGTTGCCCTGGAAGGGATCTCCGCCCGGGGCTAAGGCGCACCACGCTGGGCTGGGGCTCAGAAGGCACGCGTTAGTTTCGCGGTTTTCCGCCTGGAACTGCGGAGGCAGCTGAAGGAGCGGAAGGTTGCTGTAAACGACGTCATGGGCGACTCCGCCGCCAAGGCGGACGGAGGTGCGTCCTGTGCCGAATACATCCCAAGCCAAACCGATTCGCGGAGCGAAGTTGTTACGATCAGCCTTGGGCGGTCGGAAGATCACATTATTGCCCACATGTTCCAACAGCGCCTGCTGGTGGTAAGCGGGCAGGCTATCGAAGATCTTCTGCCCGACCATTTCAGGACCAAGCTCAAGCGATGCAACCAACTCGGCGGTATAGGCCTCATCCCGAACCGAACCGACATTAGCGATTCCGTTCAGCAGCTGCAACTCGTTGTCCCGTGACGGCTGGGTGAACTCGTAGCGGATTCCCAGTTCCATCGAGACACGAGGGTGGACTTTCCAGTTATCCTGCACGAATGCATATAGCGCCGTACGATTCGCAGAAAACAGGTCCGTGCCAACACCTCTGATCGCGACATCATCCGGGAACTGGTCTCGGACGAAGGCGTCCAGCGTCGTCCAAGTGTAATCGCCACGGCCACGAGGCAGGAACCGGCTGGCCGAGATGTAGTCTCTGACTTCCGCTCCGAACTTGAATTGGTGGGCGCCTGTGATCAAGGTGACGTTGTCGTTTGCCTGGTAGACATTGTCGGCGCCGCTCTGAGGGAGGTTGCTGCTCGGTCCCATGAAGAGACTGAGGTCGTTGATGCCGTAGTTGCCAAAAGTTTCAGTGCTGCCCGGTGGAGCCAGCTGACTGATCGGGTAATCCGTGACGGCTCGATTGAACCCTACACGGAGTTCATTGACAACGGTCGGCGAGGCAGTCCAGACATCACCGAACGTGAACCTCCTCGTGTCGAAGACCAGGCCGTTGTTGAAGGCCTCGACGGGCAGGTCCCCCGCCTGGATGGCCCGGTTCCGGCTGTAGTGGAACCTTCCGGCCAGGCGGTGGTTAGCCGTCTGGTAGTCACTGCTGATGATAAAAAGGTGCGTGCGATCGAAATTAGGAGCCGTCCCAGTGAACTGCCCGAATTCGATCGGGACCATCTGTCCGGTGGCTTCGTTGAGAACGTCGAAGGCGTCCGTCGCCGTCGGAGCTACCGGCACATGTTGTTGCATGATCCCAACGTTCACCGGACTCACTCCGCTCGCCGGATCGGCGGCCAGAGTCTGGAGAGTGGAAAGGCCGGCCTGAGTCGGAACCAAGATCAATCCGGCTGGCGCGCCCGCCACCGTCAGGTTCTGGTACTCAACGGAGCCGAACATGAACCACTTGTCCCTAACCAGCGGCCCGCCCAGCTGACCGCCAAAGCGGTTGTAATCGTAGCGGGGCTTGTCTTCTCCCGCTGGAGTGACCGCCCGAGTGATGTTATCAAGTGAGTTCAGCTTACGATTCTGGGAGTACCACCAGCCGCGGCCGTGAAGCTCATTGCTTCCAGAACGGGTGGTCGTAATGAACTGACCGCCTGTCGAATGGCCATACTCAGCACTGAATTGGTTCGTCAGAAGCGTGAACTCCTCGATCGCGTCCTGGATAACCGGAGACAGTGATCCCGTCGTGCTCGGATCGTTGTTGTCCACCCCGTCAACCACAAAGTTATTGTTGCGAGGCCGGTTGCCGCCAATCGATCCGCCTTCACCCGTCACTCCGCCAGGCTGACTGGTGGTGCCGGGGGCAAGAACGGCCAGGTTGATCGGATTCCCGGTCAGCGACGGAATGGGAAGGTCTGCGACGTTCTTCGTCGTGTACCCTTCCAGCTGGGGGGAAGTGGTATTAACCATTTCGCCGCCCGCCTCGACCTGGACGACTTCCGAGACGCCGCCGACTTCAAGCGACATCGTCACATCAACGTTCTGGTTGGCGCGGACGTCGATATTCTGGCGCACGGCCTTTTTGAAACCGGCGAGCTCGATTGAAACCGTGTAGCGACCAATGGCCAGATTGGGGAAACTGAAAGTGCCGACATCTGTCGTCACCTGGTTACGTGTACTACCGGTCTCCTGACTTGTCAAAGTGACCGTTGCCCCGGGTACGACTTGCCCGGTCTGGTCAATGACCTTCCCGTTGATCGTGCCGAAGAGGCTCTGAGCGGAGACTTGACTACCGGTGAGCAACACGGCAAGCAAAAACACGAAAATCAGACGTGTTCTACTCACGTTTTTCTCCTTCCTTTTATGGGGACCCAAGTTAATCCGGAAGCCGCTGCCGAGAGCGGGATACAGCCTCCGGTGCCTGACGGTCGTTGAGACCGTCGCCGACTGTACGTTAATTGGAAAAATGCTTATTGATCAGTAAGGCAATAAGCATTCCATTGTTTTCATTCTACTCTAAGCCACGGGGGAGTCGAAGGTTACGAAAAGCGGAAGGACAGGAGCGAATGGGATGAGGTTCAATTTGTTGAATGTAAGTTCATTATTTTGATTTTCGGCACCTCTGGGAACGCGGGCGTCTCGCCGGCGCTCCCGGGAAGCTACCCGATCAGCACAAACCGGAAGTCCATGACGTTGGTGCGGGTTGGCCCGGTGCGAATCAGATCGGCAAGAGGATTGAAGAAGTTGTAGGAGTCGTTCCGGGCCAGGTGGTCGTCAAGCGAGAGGCCCAGTTCATCCCCGCGTGACTTGGATCGTGGATCAGCAAGAGCCCCGGCCGCATCGGTCGGCCCATCGGTCCCGTCCGATCCCAGGCTGGCAAAGAGTATCCTGTCCTCCGGCCAACCGGCTGTTTCTTTCGCACAACAGAGCACGAACTCCTGGTTACGGCCGCCTTTTCCCGAGCCCGTCACTTTAACGGTCGTTTCTCCACCCGAAATGAGACAACAGGGCCGTGCGAGCGGATGCCCCGTCTTTAACACCTCCTGCGCCAGGGCGACGTGCATTTTGGCAATATCCGCCGTATTTCCCTCGATAGAAGAAGACAGGATCAGAGGCGCAAACCCCAGTTCCCGGCTCTTTTCCGCTGCCGCCCGGAGGCCGAGGAAGTTGCTTCCGACGATCACATTCTGGATGTGGCGACTGGCCACGCTACCCGGTTTCAGCGTCTCCGGCGCGTGTGGGTCGCCCGCAGCGCCACGCTCCAGGTAACGCCAGACGGTCGCCGGCAACTCGGACTCGAGGCGATAAGCGGAGAGAATGTCCAGGGCGTCGCGGAAGGTCGTAGGGTCAGGAACAGTAGCACCCGAAGCAACTGTGCTCATGTCGTCACCCACCACATCAGAGAGCATCAGGGCGAGGACTGTCGCCCCGTGAGCATGATCCAGAAGCCTGCCTCCCTTGATCCGGCTCAAATGCTTTCGCACGCAGTTCATTTCGTGGATCGTCGCTCCACATCGGAGGAGCAGGGACGTCGTTCTCTTCTTGTCATCCAGCGAGACGCCGGA
This sequence comes from Acidobacteriota bacterium, assembly GCA_003819755.1. Taxonomy (GTDB): domain Bacteria; phylum Acidobacteriota; class UBA6911; order RPQK01; family RPQK01; genus RPQK01. The sequence continues at coordinate 6,473 of RPQK01000157.1, forward strand.
GACGGGCGCCGGTGCCAGGGCTGACCCGCCCCCCGAGAGGAGGACTATGAGCAGATCCTGAGAAGAGACGGTCCGATCCAACAGGCTGAGCAACTCTTCAGCACCCGCCCTTCCGGCCTCGTCAGGTTCAGGGTGGCCGGCCTCCACGACCAGAGTCTTCTTCAGTTGGCCGCCATGCCCGTATTTGACGATGATCAAACCCTGGTCAAGCCGGTCTCCGAAAATCTGCTCCACCGCCTTGGCCATCGGGACTCCGGCTTTGCCAAAACCCACGAGGACAATTCGCCGGAAAGAGGACAACTGGTAGGTTCGATCGGCTAGTCGAAGGAGATCTCCCTCGCGGCGCAGGAAACGCAGAACGGCGGCTTCGGGATCAACCGACCGGAGGGCGGCTTCGTAGATGTGGCGGACTATTTGGCGGAGGTCGGGCGCTGGTTGCACGCCTCCATAGTACCGCTTCCCACAGACCCGCGCACGACGCGGGCCGAAGCGCATGTTGAAAAAGGTCCCCACCCCAAGGGGGGTCGCGTAGCAAGGCAGGGTTGGCCGCGTGGTTGCGGCCTGCCCTGGATGGTATGGCACCGCCGATTTCAACCCTGAAGGGGTTGCGTACCGCGCTCGATACGGAACCCTTTCAGGCTACCGTCCCTTCCTACCGTTCATCCAGCTTCAGCCGGATCATCTCATTCTTCTTTCGCCACTCCGGGTGGCTGCGGATGAACAAATAGCGGAAGTACCCGACGACGATGCCCAGGCCGCCGGTGACCAACAGGAAGACGAGAGTCCCTATGATCGCTCTCGTCACAGTGCCGAGGAAGGTTCGCGTCTCGGCGCTCTCGTCCTTCGGCTTTTCCTCGATCCACTTCACCTTGGCTTTGTAGTTAAGACGCCCGAGGAGCCGGGTTGCGTCAGTTTCAGACCCGACGACCATACCGATCAGTGGGCCGGACTTCTTCAAGTAAATACCAGGGCCAAAGTACTCGGAGAGCGCATCCTGAATCTTGACCGAGTATTTTTGTGCCACAGCCGGGGTGGGATAGGCGATCAGGAACAGCGGAGTGTTGTCGGGCTTGTACCGCCCGAAGCCAATCTCGATATGGTCTTGGAGGCCTACCACCGGAACCAGGGGTTTCGGGAAATCGGGGTTCAACGCCAAGCCGTTTTGTCCCAGATAGAACTCGACAGACTCTCCTCGAAGCTCGTCGACCGGAAGATGCGCGATGGCCACTGGAAGGGCGTTCACCGCCGGAATGACGTCGAGCAGACTCCGCACCAACTGTTCGACCTTTTCCTTCTGGTTGCCGGCGTCCGCCTGGCGCAGGTGCAGGAAATAGCTGTTGCGCCAGAAAATCAGGTCCTGTCCTGCATAGCGGTGTTCGATCGGCAGGTTCAGCCGGCCGGAAAGCTGGGGATGTGCCGTCCTATCCCACAGGGAGTAGAGTCCGAAGGCACCGGGAGGATCAGCCAGCTCATAGACCTCGACCTCGACCGGCACCCCCTCACCGGTCGGCACGACTTCCCAGCGGGAATAGGACTTCAATATGAATTCATTGAGGACAGTTGCCGGATAAGAGCCGAGTTGCTTGCGATCGCCCAGCTTGACGATCTCCTCCTGTTGCCTCGCCGTATAACCGGGGATCTTTTCCAGGTAGGGCGCGACGGACACCTCTGCCCAGGAAGGCCCGACAAAGGCTATTGCCAGCAGAATGGTAATTGAAATTTTTCTCACGCCAATAGTTAGACACCAATTCTAAGCAGGAGTTGCGGTCAAGTGGAAGCAGGATTACTGCGTTACCGCCGTCCTCTCGACGAGCGGCAAGGTCCCCAAAGCTCGGAAGTATTCTTCGACTCCCTTGTACAGCGCTTCAGCCATGGTGCTTCGTGCGTCGTCCTGCTTCAGGAACTTTTCGTCGGAAGTATTGCTGATAAACCCGATCTCGGTGAGGACACTCGGCATATTGGCGCCGATCAGGACGATGAATGGGGCCTTTTTGACGCCACGATTCCTCTGGTTCGGCCGAAAGGGCTTCATCTGGCTCCACAGGTTGGTCTGAACCAATTGAGCCAGCTGTCGGGATTCGGTATGGTAATCCGTAAGAGCAATCTGCCGGAGAAGGTTCTCGAGCTCATGAATATTCCGTTGGGATCCGGCATTCTCACGGCTGGCCACCTCCCGTTCGTCATCGCTTGAAGCGAAGCTGAGGAAGAAGGTTTCGGACCCCGATACCCGCCGACTGCGGCTCGAATTGGCATGGACTGACAGGAACAGGTCCGCGCCTTGTTGGTTGGCAATCGCCGTCCGTTCTTCGAGCGGGATGAACTCATCGGTGCTGCGGGTCAGCACCACGTCGGTTCCGAGCCGCTCCTCGAGCAGCTTCTTCAAACGAATCGACACATCCAGGACGAGATCCTTCTCCTTCAGACCGCCGGGGCCGATCGAGCCGGTGTCCTTTCCGCCATGGCCCGGGTCGATAACCACTCGCCCGACCTTAAGTCCCAGGACCCGGGTAAGGCTCATATCCCCCTGGCGCGTGGGAGAAGGGATAACCGGCGTTTCCTTTCGCACTTCCTTCTTCTCACTCCCTGACGATCCCAGGGGGATGAGCGCTTCGGCTGTCTGCATTCTTTGTGACGCCGGCTTGCTGCTCACATCCTGATCAGCTTTCTTGCCGACTCCCCGCGTGTCGACAACGATGCGGAACGGGTCGTAGAGCGTAAACACCGTGTGGGTGTTGACAGCCTCGTAGTCCATGACCACGCGGATGACCCCCGGCCGGTTCTTGCCCACTCTGATCTGTTTGATGAAGAGATCGTTGACGGCGTACGTTTTCGCCAGTTCCCCGGATTGCAGCCGACAGCCCGGGAAATCAAGATATAGCCGGGCGGGGGACTCCAGGAACTCTTTCTTGACCTCAACCTCCCGATCGAACTGGATGACCACACGCGTGTAGTCCTCATTTGACCAATAGCGAATCGAGGACATCGAGGCAATTCGAGGCGAGGCAGCCCGGGCGGACCTCGGCCGCTCCGCAGCGGGAGTGTCGGGTGGCGGAGGCTCAGGTTCCCGGACCAGCGGCGCCTGTTCCGCCTTCTCTTCCGGGACCCCGACTGTTATCAGCCCTCTCACCTCAAGAGCCGATTTCTCGGCCTCGGCGCGATGTCGGGTGATCGGGTACTCGCGCGCCACAAAGCGGTAGTAATACTCGGCCCTGGTCAGGTGTTGCTTCTTCCCGAAGCGCCGGCCCATCTCGTGATACAGCTGAGCCGTAAAGAAAAGCGAATCGTCGGCTCCGCCAAAAGTGGGATCTTCGTCAATGACCCGGCGGTAAAGGAATATGACTTTATTGTAGTCGGAGATTGTCCGGGAGGATTCGGTTTTCTGAAGGAGAAGAAGGTGCTCTTGTCGGGCTTTCTCGAAGAATTCTCGAGCGGTCTCCCGGTCGCGACCGGAGGCCATTGACAGCAGGCCGCAGAGCGCCAAGAGGCTCGCTGCAACAAGACGCAGAATCATCAATCGATACCCCAGCGCATAATATCATAGAGCCGCTGACGCGCCGGGGTGACAACGGCTACAGGGCGTAAACTCAGCGATATTTGCCGCTCGGGTTGGTGGGAACTTCCTACGCCCCGCTCCCCCTCACCGCGATGCAATCCACCTCAATCAAACTGTCGAAGAGGAGTTGCGCGCCGGCAGTCGCCCGGGCGGGGTAAGGTTCGGAGAAGAACCGGCGGTAAATCTCGTTCAGTTTGTCAAAGTCTTCCAGGTTCGCCAGGTAAACGGTGACTTTTACAGCATCGCGCAAGCTCGATCCCGCGGCTTCGAGAATAGCCTTGATGTTCTGGAGAGTCAGAGTAGCCTGCTCTTCAAACGTCCCTTTGTTCAGTTTGCCGATCGCCGGGTCAATCGGCCCCTGCCCGGAGACATAGATGGTATCGCCCACAACGATAGCCTGGTTATAGGGTCCAACAGGAGACGGAGCGGTCTTGGTCTTGATAACCGTGCGCGGCATGAGGCACCTCCCTCTTGGCTTCAATCGACGGATTCGGTCGGCGTATTGGTGAACAGGATACGGCCGTCCGGTTGGACGACTCGATAGATTTTGCGATTGACGGGGGGCGCAGTTTCGGCGAGGTTCTCGCCTTCCAGCGGGTCGGAAGGCTGATAAAGAGCTGTGACCTTCTTGACGTAATCCTTGGTCTCTCGGTAGGGGGGAATACCTTTGTAGCGCGTAACCGCGTTTTCGCCGGCGTTATAACCGGCCAGGGCGAGCGACAGGTCATTCTTGAAATAATCGAGCAGGAAGCGCATGAACTTCACGCCTCCGTCGATGTTCTGAGCCGGATCGAAAACGTCCTTCACCCCGAAGCGCTTGGCCGTGTCCGAATGAAGTTGCATGAGCCCTCTGCAGCCCTTGGTAGAAACGGCCTTCGGCTCGAAGTTGCTTTCAACCCGTATCATGGCCTTAACCAGATCCGGGCTGACCTGATAACGCTCGGCGGCTTCCTGAATAAGAGGAAGATAGACTTGCTCGCGATCTGCGGCAGTTGACCCGTGCCTGAGCGCCTGGAGGAGCGGACTCGGCGCTGCCGCCGCCGGACTTTCGGCCCGATCGGTGCCGAGGTTGGTGAAGAAGACGCGCCCCGACTCATCCACATACTTCTGGATCGACCCGGCTACCACGTGCGTGCCAGGCTGCAGCAGCATCAAAAACACGGCTCCGACAATAATCAGGCGCATTTTCCCTAGCTAAGATGCCACAGACCGCTAAAAAGTCTAGTGAGCCCCTTCACGAAATTGGAAGAAGCGAGAAGTCAGAAGTCAGAAGTCAGAAGTCAGAAGGAAGAAGAAAAACGAGCAAAGCTGCTGTTTCCTTCTGACTTCTGACTTCTGACTTCTGACTTCTGACTTCTGACTTCTGACTTCTGACTTCTGTATTCTGTCATTCTGCCTTTTGCTTTCTAACTCGTACCTTTCGACTCCTGTCTTCTGACTATTAA
>RPQK01000158.1 GCA_003819755.1 Acidobacteriota bacterium
AAGGCAACCTGATCGCTGAGAATTGACACTGGACAGGTGGCGTCTCTACACTCTTCTCACCAGGCAAATTCCAGACTGGAGGCGGCATGAAGCGATGGTTGGTTCTCCTGTCGGTCGTGTGGATTGGGACGGCTGGCGCTCAAGATTCGAAAATCAAGGTGCCCTACACTCGTTTTACGCTCGCGAACGGCCTGACGGTCATTCTTCACGAGGATCATTCCGTGCCGCTCGTAAGCGTCAACACCTACTATCACGTGGGGTCGGGCAGTGAGAAGCCGGGCAGAACGGGCTTTGCTCACCTTTTTGAACATCTCATGTTCGAGGGGTCGGGAAATGCCCCCGAGGGCAAGTTCGACGAGTGGCTCGAAGCCGCCGGCGGCGATAACAACGGTTCAACCAACACCGATCGCACCAACTACTGGGAGGATGTTCCCCGTAACGCCTTGGAGCTTCCCCTTTTCCTCGAATCTGACCGAATGGGCTATCTTCTCAAAGCGATGAGCCCTGCCACGGTCAACGGCCAGCGGGACGTCGTCAAGAACGAACGCCGGCAGTCTTACGAGAATCGGCCGTACGGAATGGCTTCCATTGTCCTTTCGGAGAACCTGTACCCGGCTAACCACCCCTATCACTGGCCAACCATTGGGTCGATGGAAGATCTGTCAGCGGCCAGCTACGAGGATGTGGTCGAGTTCTTCAAGCAGTACTACGCTCCAAACAACGCCAGCCTTTCCGTAGCCGGCGACATCGACGTGGCAAAGACGAGGGCCCTGGTCGAGAAGTGGTTCAGCGAGATTCCGAGCGGTCCTCCGGTCCCTCCTTTTGCCGCGCCTCCGGTTCGCCTGACCGAGGAGAAGCGCTTGCTGCTGGAGGACAAAGTCCAGCTGCCTCGCCTTTACATGGCGTGGCTCACGCCGCCGAGTTTCGCCCCTGGGGATGCAGAAATGGACGTCTTGGCCAGTATCCTGACTGAGGGAAAGAATTCTCGTCTCTACAAGCGACTCGTTTATGATCTTCAGATCGCGCAGGATGTCTCCGCCTTCCAGGCCTCGGCCCGCCTCGGATCTTCCTTCATGATCATCGCCACGGCACGCAGCGGACACAAGTTACCGGAGCTGGAGGCGGTCATTCAGGAGGAAATCAACCGATTAAAGCACGAGCTACCGACAGCTCGCGAAGTGCAGAGAGTGGTGAACCAGTTGGAGTCGAGTTTCCTCGGCCGCATGGAGCGGATCGGGGGCTTCGGAGGAAAGGCTGACCAGCTCAATTACTACTACCTGGTGACCGGGAATCCCGACTACTTCAACGAGGACCTTGCCCGTTATAAGGCTCTCGAGCCGGCTGATATCTCGAACTCGGCCCAAACCCGTTTGCCCGACAAAGCTCGGGTGATTCTCAGCATCGTGCCGATCGGGAAGAAGGAATTGGCGGCGATGGCCGGAAAGGAGCAGAAATAACATGGCAAGCTTACGAAAACACCGGGCGAACCAACCTGGAACACGACATCTGCCTTTCTGCTTGGTGGCCGTCCTCTTCTTGACCGGCTCGCTCATTGCGCAGCCGGCCGGACCGAACCGCAACCAGCCCCCGGCCTTGGGCCCCGCTCCCGCCTTGAAACTGCCGCCGATTCATCATCTGAAGCTTTCCAATGGGCTCCCGGTCGTCCTGCTCGAGAAGCACGAGGTCCCCGTTGTAGCGATTGATCTGCTCGTCAAGGCCGGGAGCTCGCTGGATCCCGAAAAGAAGGCGGGACTCGCCGCTTTGACCGCCTCGATGATGACCGAGGGGGCCGGGAAACGAAATGCGCTCGAACTGGCCGACGAGATCGACTTCCTGGGTGCCAACATCACGGCCTCGTCGGGATTCCATACCTTCACGGTCAGCCTTTACACGCCCGTCTCCCGTTTGGAGCAGGCCTTACCCCTGATGGCGGATGTGGCCCTTCGGCCGACCTTCCCGGGTGAGGAACTGGAGCGAAAGCGTAAGCAGATGTTGACGCGGCTCTTGCAGGCGCGCGACGAACCGGGCTCGGTTGCCTCAGTGCTCTTCAACCGGGCACTGTACGGTGATGCGCACCCCTACGGTGTTTCTCCCTACCTGGATGACGCGACAATTCGCGCGTTCACGATTGATGACAGCAAGAAGTTCCATGCCTCTCTCTTCTTCCCGAACAATTCGACGCTCGTTGTGGTTGGAGACGTAAAACCTGACATTCTGCTACCGAAACTGGAAGCTGCCTTCGGGGCTTGGAAGCCCGGTCAGGCGCCTGTCGCGACCGAGCGGGCAGCCAAGCAGGTTCAGCAACGTGCGATATACGTGGTTGACAAGCCCGGCGCACCGCAGTCCGAGATTCGAGTCGGCGAAATTGGCGTCCCTCGGTTGACCAACGATTACTTCACACTTGTGACCCTGAACACTGTCCTGGGCGGTTCGTTTACCTCGAGGCTGAACTCCAACCTGCGCGAGAAAAAAGGCTATACCTATGGCGCCGGTTCTAGCTTCAGCTTCCGACCGTGGCCCGGTCCCTTCACGATTCGCACTGCGGTGCAGACCGAAGTCACGGACAAGGCGCTGACGGAGATCATGAAGGAGATCGAGGCGATTCGTCAGCCGATTCCCGCCGGCGAACTGGAAAGGGGGAAGAGTTACGTCGCGCTGCGCTTCCCCGGCCGGTTCCAGGCAGTTGGTGAAATTTCCGCTCAGCTTCAGGAATTGGTGATTTATGGGTTGCCCGACTCCTTCTTCAACGACTATGTCGGCCGAATACTGGGGGTGACCCAGTCGGCGGCGCAGCAGGCGGCGCAGAACTATCTGGATCCCGGACGCATGGCCATCGTCGTGGTGGGCGACCGCCAGAAAATCGAGCCGGGTTTGCGTGCGTTAAATTTAGGCTCGGTCCAGGTGATGACCCTCGACGAGGTGATGGGGAAAGCACCCGATCTGAGCCAGGCGAAACCGTAGCCGTTCACGGAGACGAGGGTGGTGAAAAAAGGTTCCCACCCCAAAGAGGTACGAGCGCTCAAATAGGAGCCGCATTTTGCGCAAGACAGGCTTTTTTGGAGTGCGGCGGCCACGAGAAGCCGACGTTTCATCAGGCCCCGAGGCGACGCCGCTTTCCCCTGTAGGATGTCGTGCAGGTTCCATCGTGCACAGGGGAAGGCGGCGTCGCCTCGGGGCCTGATAACGTCGGCTTCTGCCCGCTTTGCTTCGCGCAGTGCGCGGCTTGTAGTGCCTGACCGCCGGGGACGATTAGAATATTCCCGGCAGTTCGATCTGCAGCTGCAGTAACGTTCCCCAGTTCGGCGCCTCCCGGTTTAACCCCAGGGGAAACGCAATTCCGATCTCAGCCAATATCCCGGCGCGGTTGGTAAAGCCGTAACGAATGCCGGGGGCCGCAAAAATGTGCCTTGTCGTTCCGATTTCTCCTGCATCTATCGCGTCCTCCGTCGTGGACAGCATTTCCACAAAGGCGTGCAGATCGTGCTTGGTCTCCTTCCGGGTGACCGCCTCGACGGGCCGCAGGCCGAGCGCTACCGCATACGATACCTGCCTCAGCGAAGACGGCTCGCCCGCCTCGGTCGGGCGCACTCCCGGGGTGTTTCGCCAATTCACCGAGGCGGCGGTGAAGACCGGCCCTCCCCAATCTTTCGCAGCCGTCACATCGACTCCATACCCAAGACCTGTTTCCCACGGCGCCGAAGTACGGGTTGGGATCAGCAGTTGAGGGCCGACGGTGAGAGTAAGGGGGGCGAAGTCCTCTCTCAAGATCCGATATCGGGCACCAAGCATCATGCCGTCGAGTTGGGTGTCGATAAGGGTGTACGTAGGGTGTTCCTGCCTGACCGAGGTCGCTCCGAACTCGAAATCGGCCTCCAGGTTGTCAGATACTCCGAACTCGACCCGCCCGGCACCGCTCAGATCGCGCAAGTGAAGGGAGGCGGTCCGGGAATGAAGCCATTGATGAGCCCAGATCAGCTGGGGTGAGTTCTTCTGTTGGGTATAAGGGCCGCCGGTCAGGAAGAAGAAATCCGGCTCTTCCGGCGGCTGAGAGCTGCCGTCCTGCGAATAAACGAGTCCGATCGACAAACAAACCAGAATAACGAAGGTGGCGGTTTTCGCAATCATAAGTCCTCCGCGAAGCGAGTTGCCCATGAGCGGGCAGGGCGGACTCTATTACAAGAAGCGAAGCAACACAATGACAATGAGACTCACTATCATGACGATTCTCCGGGACAATCTCTCCCCGCTTGTTCTATCCGGCCTCAGCCCCTACACTTGATGCAGAGCCAACCTTTCCTCCCAGGACTCCTGAGAGGCAGTGAGATCTTTTCCAGGAGGTGCCTTGATGTCTCTTCGTTTTTGTCAGTTTCACACGGAAGGAATTGCCCAGTTGTCCTACCTAATGGGGGACACAAAAACGCGCACCTGCGTGATGTTCGATCCCCGGCCGGACGTTGGGATTTACATAGAAACCGCTCGCGAGCTCGGTCTCGCGATCACTCATATATTTGAAACGCACATTCACGCGGATTTTGTCAGCGGTTCCCGGGAACTGGCTGCCCGGCTCGGCAATGCACCTCGAATCTGCCTTTCGACTGAGCGAGCGACGCGCTACGGGTTCGACCATGAGGCGATCCGGGACGGATTCACACTGGCACTGGGCGAAACCTCTATTGTCGCGCGGCACACCCCTGGCCATACGCCCGAACACCTGTCCTACCTGCTGATTGAAAAGGCTAGAGGAGTGCCCTGGGCCGTGCTTAGCGGCGACTGCCTGTTTGCGGATTCGGCCGGGCGTCCCGATTTGCTCGGAGATAAGACGGAAGCTCTGACGACCGACCTTTTCAACAGCCTCTCCCGCTTCTACCTGTCCCTGGATGACGGGGTGATCGTTTATCCCGGGCATGGAAGCGGGTCGCCGTGCGGAGCCAGCATCGGGTCCCGTTTGACCAGCACCATCGGGTATGAGCGCCGCTTCAACCCCTTTCTTCAGTGCAAGCGACTTGAGGAATTCCGCGCGTTTGTCCTGGGAAACTTGCCTCCCGTTCCGGACTACTACCCGCGGATGAAAAGACTGAACCAGGCGGGCCCCGAGATCGTCGCAGAACTGGAGGTTGCGGGGATGAGCCCAGGCGAATTCCGACGGGAAGTCGAACGGGAAGACGCACTGCTCATCGACACCCGTTCGATGCTTTCATTCGGCGGCGGACACATTCCTGGCGTCCTCAATATTGGCGCTCGGCCGCTGCTGTCCGTTTGGGCCGGCTGGCTCCTGCCTCCCGACAAGCCACTTTTGCTCGTTCTCGAAGACGACAATGAGCTGAGAAGAGTTCTCTCCTTGTTTGTCCGCACGGGCTACTCGAGATTCTCCGGTTATCTGGCCGGAGGCATGGCGGCGTGGATGGATGCGGGCTATCAAATGCGGCGGCTGCCGCAGCTTGCCGTAGAGGAGATTCGGAGCGGCAGAACCGCCCGGACGATTCTCGATGTGCGAACGGAAAGAGAGTGGGCAAGCGGGCACATCCCGGGTGCCGTCAATATCCCTCTCCCCCAGCTTCGGTCGAGAAGCGGATCCATGATCCCGAGAGGACCTGTAGCTGCTTACTGCGGAAGCGGGTATCGAGCCAGCCTGGCGGCGAGCATTCTTTTGCAGGAGGGATTTCAGGAGGTCTACAACATTCCGGGTAGCTTTAATGCCTGGAAGAGCAGCCAGTACCCGGTTGAAACCGAGGCCGAAACCGTGGCGGCCCCACAGCTCTGACATCGGCGGACGACTGACAGCTGACGCTGAGAGGGAGAAGGGAGTCCCGGCAACCGTCTCCCGATTCGATTTGCAGTGACCATCACGGAATCTCAGTGTGCCGGGACGCACGTACCCATGCTAGAGGAGCAGCCCTCCAACATAGGGTGCGGATATTACGTCAATGTGTGTTAGATGGCAAGAACCAACATTCAGAACCAACATTCGGGAAACGGACCCGTATCCGCGCTCTAGAAGAGCCGGAAAACGACCCCGAATGAAGCACGAAGATCCCACTGGTCCTGCGCCCGTATCCGGTCAAGCACGAAGAGTCGCAGTCCCACCCGGCGGTGCACTTGGAGATCCACACCTCCTCCAAATGCGACCGAGAACTTCCGATCCAGTGCAGGGAAGTCGGGAGGAAGGTTGGCGCAGGACAGCCGATGCTCGGTGAAGCCGGCCATGACACGGCCAAACGGCCAGAAAATGCCGAGCGGGACCCGAACCTGCGGCCCAGCGTGCAGATGTCGCATGTACCCCGGGTCTGGCGCGTCGGCATAACTGTACTCGGCATTAAGAAGAAGAAACCGGATCGGGGCGTAACCGCCGCCTAAGTGGTAACCGCTCCCCTGGCCGGCGCAACAGAAGTCGTCGGATTTCACCCGTGTGTACCCGCCGAATACCTCGACACCCTTCTCTGACTCTGAATCGGCATAGACAGAAGACAGCAAGAGGAAACAAAGCGCCAGAACGCAGAGAACCGTAAAAGCCTTCATCCGGACCCTCCCCGCCGCAAAACCGGGCCCATCAGGTCGCCCGGCGAGGCGGATCATATCAGACAACGCGAAACATTGACAGCGGCGGGCGACTAAGCACGCGCGCCTGTTTGTCCTTGAGGTCCTTGGGGTCCTTGGAGTCTTTTCCCGCGTGGAGGGAAACCGCTTACGCGGCGCGCAACTGACACGAGTTGTACACAATCCTCTTACACAAAAAACGGACTAAATCGATATTTAAGAGAAAGATAGGCGCAGATAGAATCATAAGCAGGGAATAGCCATAGAAAGCTAGTCTACTTTTAGAGCGAAGAGGTGAGGCCATGTTGGAAGTGATGAAGTACAAACAGACAATTCAGGATGCAGCGAGTGAGTGTGGTTGCCGCTTTCAATCAGTCTCCGAAGCCCAGACGGGTAACGGCTGGAAGAGGTACAGAGTCGAGTATCAGAAAGATTCCGGCCGACGCGAACGCATCTTCATCTACCTGTTCGACAAATCGACTGATGCGTCGGTGAAAGACGACGTCGTGCGGGGAATACGGTACCAGGAAGAACTGTCCCAGCAGATCGCGGCCGCCGTTGCGGAATCGGCGTAACAGCCTTACATTGAACAGTAGCCGCCTGGCTCTCTAGCGTTTGCCTAAAGCGGCCGGGATACCTTACGGCCACGAACCGAGCCGAGTGACCTTTGGCCGAGCGTGCGGAGTTATCTCCTTCTGCTGATTTTGGAGAAGAGGGGGCGCGGCAGCGATTGATCCGGCCTCCTGCACGGTCCGTTGGGGGCTCCGCTTCCGACTTCTAAGAGCCTGCTGCGACCTTCTCGCCGATTGCGTAGAGAAGCTCGTCTGGCTGGCTTTCCTTGCCCGCCCGGTAGATACCATCTTCTGCCAGACGAACCGGCTGTCGGTTCCATTGCGGGTCGCGACGCTCATCCAAGAGCGTATATTCCAGATCTTCAGCGGTCCAGGCCTTACCTTTCTGATCGATAAGTACCGCGTCCGCGTGAAGTTTCCTTAGCGCATTAATTAGATCCATACTCATTGTCTGCTCCTGAGGAGACAAGGGGTGTGCCTTTCCTTCAGTCTACCCCAAAAACCGTAGTGGAGCAGTGTTGCGCGTGGGGTCGGGTATTGAATAGCCCCGGGACGGGTGAAAGGCAGTTGTGCTATCCTCTGTGGCAAGCTGCGAGGAGATTTCGATGGACACCGATACGCTTCTAAGGTCCCTTATCCAGGGCGCTATGGGTCGCAAAAGGCACAGACGGTCCCTCCGGTATCTGACCGGAGGCAGGAGCTCGTTTCTGAATGCAAGCACGTTGCTCGCCGCTGCCGGAATCGGATGGGGCATCTATGAGACGTTGAAACCGAAAACGACCGTTCCCGGCAGCCTTCCGCCCGTTAACATTCCGCCCGGTGCTCCCCGGACGGTTCCTCCGCCCTTGCCAACGGAGGGTAGTACTCAGTCGGCGAGACCGGCCGGCGGCATCTCGCCTGAGGTGATTCGGCTGATCAGGCTGACTATTGCGGCAGCCCGCGCGGATGGCGAACTTGGTCTCGATGAGAGGCAAGATATTCTGGAGTACGCGCGCGAGAGCGACGCGGAAGAGGTGGTTGAGAATGAGTTGCGGAATCCCAGGCCGCTGGCCGATATCGTGGCCGGGCCGCTCGATCCGCAACTCAAGCAGGACATGTATGTACTCGCTTTCAGCATCGTTCATGCTGACGAAGGCGTGTCCGGAGCGGAGCGTATCTACCTGGCACAGCTGGCGCATCAACTCGCTCTTGACGAAGAAACCACCGCTCGCTTGGAGCGGGAAGCACTCGCCCGAATGGATCTGAACGGGCCGCAGGCGTGAACCACCCAGATGGGGGCGTGTTGTAGCGTTATTGTTGGGATGGAGGGAGAGCATGGCAAACGGTCAACAGTGGTACATGGCTATAGGCGGGCGGCAAGTAGGCCCGGTTGCAGAAGAAGAGATCATTTCAAACCTGCGTAACGGAAGCATTGATGCGAAGACGCTTCTGTTCACCGCGGGAATGACGAACTGGACGCCGTTGCGCGAAGTCCCCCAGTTTGGCGCATATCTGGATCGAGGGCCGGCGCCGTCTGCCCCGGCATACAGTCCTCCGGCCGCCGCGCAGCCTCCGTACACGGCGCCCGCCGCGCAGGCGTATGCCCTGCCGGCAGGGAGGCGGGCACACGAAATTGACTACACGATCTCCGGTGAGGAGATGCAGTTTGTCGAAGTCGAGCTGGATCCGGGCGAAAGCGCCATCGCGGAAGCCGGGACGATGATGTACATGACTCAGGGAATTCAGCTCGAAACAATTTTCGGGGACGGGAGTGGGCAACAGCAATCGGGCTTGATGGGAGCGTTGCTGGGAGCAGGGAAACGCGTCCTGACGGGTGAGAGCCTGTTCATGACCGTTTTTACCAACCAAGGCTACGGAAAGCAGCGGGTGGCCTTCGCTGCTCCCTATGCGGGAAAGATCCTGGTCATGGACCTGTCCGCCTTGGGTGGCCAGCTCATTTGTCAGAAAGACTCTTTCCTGTGCGCGGCGAAAGGGGTCTCAATCGGAATCGCTTTCCAGAAGAAGATCGGTGTCGGCCTGTTTGGCGGCGAGGGATTCATCATGCAGCGCCTGGAGGGTGACGGGATCTGTTTTGTTCACGCGGGCGGTACGGTTCACAGCCTGGAGCTCCAGCCAGGGGAAACGCTCCGGGTGGATACCGGCTGCCTGGTCGCCCTGCAGCCTTCTGTGAATTACGACATCCAGTTTGTCGGGAAGATCAAAACGGCCTTGTTCGGGGGCGAAGGCTTGTTCTTCGCAACACTAACCGGCCCCGGGAAGGTGTGGCTCCAGTCGCTTCCTCTCAGCCGGCTTGCCGACCGGATCTACAAGGCCGCTCCGTCGGCCGGCGGATCCCGCAAGGGTGAAGGCTCCGTGTTGGATCATGCCTTTGGGTTGGGGAAACTGATTGATGGAGATTAGACGGCTGACAAGCTGACGGCTGACGGCTGACAAGAACTGACAAACTGACAAACTGACAAACTGACAGCTGACAGCTGACAAACTGACAAACTGACCAGACCAGAAGCGGGGCAGAATCGTGCAGCCTGTCAGCCTGTCAGCCTGTCAGCCTGTCAGCTTGTCAGCCTTGTCAGCCTGTGTCAGCCTGTCAGTTTGTCAGCCTGTCAGTTTGTCAGCTGTCAGCCGTCAGCCGTCAGCCGTCCCCCTCGCTTCCCTACGCTTTTGCCAAAAGGTACATTGGAAGGAGAATGGCAAAGCGCGATGATAAGAGGGAAGGTCGTCTCGCCATCGTCTCTAACCGCCTGCCTGTCGTCCTGAAAAAACGCGGCGCCAAGTGGCACGTCGAATCCGGTTCGGGCGGCTTGGTGACCGCACTCCTGCCTGTCCTTCGCAACCGTGGAGGTCTTTGGATCGGCTGGCCCGGGCTAACCGCCCAGCAGGCTGGCTCGGGGTTCGAGCAAGTGCTGGCGGACGCCAGTCGCCATGCCGGATATGAGCTGGTGCCGATTCTCTTGTCGGAGCAGGAGAAGGAGGGCTTCTATCTGGGGTTCTCCAATGAGATCATTTGGCCCCTTTTCCACGACCTTCATGTTCTCTGTAACTTTGATCCGGCTTATTGGCGGATTTACCGGGACGTCAACGAGAAGTTCGCCGAGGCGATAGCCGCAAACTGTCGTAACGAAGACTATATCTGGGTCCACGATTACCACCTGATGATTGTCTCGCGGTGCTTGAGGGACCGCGGCATCGCGGCCCCTCTGGCCTTCTTCCTGCACACCCCCTTTCCGCCTCTCGACATCTTTCTGAAACTCCCTTGGCGTGTGGAGATCCTGCAGGGGCTGTTGAGTTACAGCCTGGTTGGCCTGCAAACCTTGCGCGACCGACGGAACCTGCTGCAATGCGTAGAAAACCTCGTGGCGGATGCCACGGTCGAAGGAGATGGGGAAGTCGTCAACATCCGGTTTCCCGACCGGTCGGTCCGGGTAGGCGTGTTTCCAATCAGCATAGACTTCAACGATTTCGCGAGGAGGGCCTCGGACAAGGCGGTTGGAAAACAGGTTAAGGCCATTCGTCAGAATCTTCCGAACCGAAAGATCATGCTCGGAGTTGATCGCCTCGACTACACCAAAGGGATACCCTACCGGCTGCGCGCCTTTCAAAATGCCTTGGATCGCTACCCCGACCTCCATGGCGCCGTTTCGCTTGTTCAGGTGATCGTCCCCAGTCGGGAAAACATCCCGAAGTACAGCGAGCTGAAAACGGAGATTGACCAACTGGTGGGAGAGATTAACGGAAAATACACCCAAGAAGGCTGGATACCCGTCCATTACCTTTTCCGGAGCCTCAGCCAGACGGAGTTGCTCGCTTACTATCGGGCGTCCGAGATCGCTCTCATAACGCCCCTAAAGGACGGGATGAATCTGGTTGCGAAGGAATACTGTGCGTCGACAATTGATGAAAACGGCGTGCTGATTCTGAGTGAATTCGCAGGAGCGGCCGGCCAGATGCAGGAGGATGCCCTGCTGGTCAATCCATACGACGTGGAGGGAACGGCCGACGCTATTCACGACGCTTTCGTAATGGATCTGCCAGAAAAACGCCGGCGCATGAAGAATCTACGAGAGGGCGTTAAAGGGCAAGACATCTTCACCTGGGTGGACGGCATGCTGCGGGCCGGCATTGACAAGGAACTGAAGAGTTTCCCCGTCCTCCAGGATTACCTGCCCCAGATTGAGATAAGCTGAGGGGAAACGGTTAAACCGTTTTGTCGTTCACCGTTATACCGTTCACCGTTCACCGTTCCGCGTTCAAACGTGAACGGTGAAACGCTGAACGGAAAAACGGTGAACGGTGAACAATGGAGGTGAGTCTATGATCGCCGTGAGCACGGGCAAGATACGAGGGATAGACGCGGT
>RPQK01000159.1 GCA_003819755.1 Acidobacteriota bacterium
CCAATGATCATTTCTTCCTCACTTCGACATTCGACATTCGACATTCGATATTCGACATTCTGTCTTTCTTCTTCATCGGGCAGGCTTTTGGTTGCGGCTACGCCGCGCCGTGTAATTCGTGGAAACTTTTTTGCAGTTCGCTTTACCCGGCTCAATACTTCCCATCCGCCACTTCAAAGTGTGTGGGCTTGTTCAGAAGCCGTCCCCCTTGTTCGAGCCAGTCGGCAACCCAGACCACCAGTTGGCCGACGGGGACTTCGGGGTACCCGAGAAGGGTGTGGCACTCGGAGGCATCGCTCAGAAGCGCAACCCCTGATTCTTCTCCGACGAAGACCGGCTCTCTCCCGAAACGCCGGCCAAAGTACTCGGCGGTCTTTCTGACCGACAGGATTTCCGGCCCTGTGACATTAAGAATGCCGGGAGGCGAGGAACACAGCTCCAGGGACCTGATCGCATACGAATTAACGTCACCCTGCCAGACCACGTTGAAGCACGCAACGCCCGCTTCCACAGGTTCTCCGTCCCTGACCTTCCTCGCAATATCGACAAGGACCCCGTATCGGAGATCGACCGCATAGTTGAGCCGAAAGAACAGGCAGCGAGTCCGCAATTCGCGCGAGAAATACTCGAATATCCGTTCCCTGCCGAGGCACGACTGCGCGTACTCGCCGACCGGGGCGGTTGCATCCGTTTCGGCACAACCTCCGGTTGAAGCCGGCACGGGCGGATAAATGTTACCCGTCGAGAAAACCACGATACGCGAGGAGGAATAGCGTTCGGCGGCGTAGGCAGGGACCATCGTGTTCATGGCCCAGGTGACGTCCGAGCGTTCAGTCGACCCAAACTTGCGGCCCGCCAGGAAGAGCACATTCGGGGCATCCGGCAGGCGGGAGTAGGACTTGTGGTCCAGGAGATCGCACTCGATCACTTCCACCCCCGCGGCTCTAAGCTCCTGGGCCGTGCCGCCGGATGTGAAACGGGATACAGCGATCACCCGGGACTTAAGCCCCGCAGTCTCGACGGCTCTCTTGACGCGCCGGCTCAGCGAGGGCCCTATCTTGCCTCCCGCACCCAAAATCACAACGTCTCCACCCAGGCGGCCCAGACTCTCGCTATCGGCCAGGGTGGGCGTCGCGAGCACTTCTTCAAGCTGACTTTCGTTATTTATGAACATGGTCTTTGGCCTCGTTAACCGAATTCGGGTCCAAGAATCGCGAACCGAAGCCCGGGTTGGGCCGGACGCGCTTCCTGGCCACGGTACATCCGTATGAAGGGCCGCTGTTCGCGGAATCCCAGGGAGGACAGCCTGTCAACCCACTCGGGTGCCTGCCTCGATGCATCGACGATCACTCGCTTCCCGGCCAGCGTGGCGAGAATCGCCTCGACCAGGTTCCCGGCCACGTCCGCAGACGTAGCGACAATCGGCCCGAGATGCTCAAAGTTGTGACCATGACGGCCGAACAGGTAGCCCTGCACATAATCACCGCGCCCCAGGACCCAGGCAAGCTCGGGCGCCCCGGCCCACATCCAGTTCAACAGAAAGGAACGGTCGGCGCCAAAAGCGTTTCCGTCGACGAGACCGATCGCCCGGAGATCAGCCTCCTCAACGCGACGAGCCTTTGAACTGCAGGGGGAGGCAGGTTCGGGTATGAGAGCTTCCATCCTTGAAAGCCGGCACTCCTCCCTGAACTCCAGCTTCCGATAGAGAGGCTCGCCGGCAGGGGTCGCATCCAGCCGAACACACGCTTCCTGAGACAAGACCTCCAAAGCCCTCAAAAGGAGCTCCTTGCCTGTTCCCCGGCCCCGTTCCTCGGGATCAACGAGGACCATCCCTATCCAGCTGAATCGCTCCTGGTAACGGATAGTCGCCGACGTCCCGATCACGGTCCCGGATTTCTCGGCAACCCAGCAACCGTCTGGGCTGTGCTTCAAGAACAGTTCCCAGTCCCGCCGCAGTTGATTCCAATGCGCCGCGCGCGTGAGCCGCAGCCCGGCATCAATGTCGGAGGATCTCATCGTGCGGAAAGTGATGTCCATGGAAACCTTCGCTGGGAGTGCAGGCTCCCCAGGGTTTCATCCTTTCGTTCGGTAATACTCCTCTATCTTTCTCAGTTCCCGGCTGATTTCCGCCGCGAGCCCGCTCCCTGGCTCATCCTTCAGCAGCTGCTCCGCCTTCTCTCTGGCCCTGCAGTGGAGCGGCCGGGAGTCCGGGTTCCGGGCCGCCCGGTTCAGAATGCGCGGATGGTAAATGTGCTCGCGGAAATTTTCGAGCGTGTGGCGGTGCTCGAGGAAACTCCCGCTGATCCCCACGTCCCGAATCGTCCCGAGGCTGATTGACGCGTCGTCGACGTTGAATCCCTGGCGATAGCGACGGAAAAAATCGATCATCTCATCGTCAAGCACAAGTTGCGCGAGCGAAATCGTCATCTCCGATTCGAGTTGCCCCATTCCCCAGATCAGGTTCACTCCAGAGGAGACGTGCGTTTGGAAACCGAACATCTTCTCCAGGGCCGCCTGTTCGTCCTCGAACAGGGATTCGGTCGAAACCCACGACGACGAGGGGAGGTGGTAAAACCTCCCGAGATCCGCGGACAGGCGTGCGAGCAGACCGTTTTCCGGCCCCCCGGTGATCGCCGTCGCATGCTTCATATCGAACAGATGGGCCAGTCCCAGGTTATAGATCACGGGACGACCAGGCTCGAGAATCTGGTTCACGACAATGCCGGCCAGGATCTCCGCATTCCCGATAACCGCCGTCCCGGCCACTGTAACCGGGGCCGTGACGCCGGCCATCGGCTCTCCATTAATTGTCACCGGGATTCCCTGCCCCGCCGACCGAAGGAAAATGTCCAGGGCGAGGTTGGTCCAGCGCAACGGGCCGTGAGCCGTGAAGCCAATACTGAACCAGTTGCCGGGGAGCAACGGTTTCATCGCCTTCAGCGCCTCCATACCGCCGCCGGAGAAACAGAGCGCTCGAACGTGTTTCCGGGAATTCTCCGCCATGACCCTGACGCCGACAAAATCGCGGTGCAGCGGCGAAACGTCCGTCATCGCTACACCCATGGTGCCCTGGAGGTTGTTCAGACGGTTTCCGATTCGGCATATGTCGGCGAGGTCGTCAGACCGGATCTCGCGACGCCGCGTCCCGGTCCACAGATAGAGGACCGGGCACGTCCAGAAAACAGACTCCGAATTGGCGCCCAAGTCCGTTCTGGTCCCATCGACGCCGGCGAGGGATACCGAACCGGGCGCCAAAGAAACGTAATCCTGTATCATCTGGCGAGGGAGACGTACATCCTGCGCACCGTTGCCTGGACGCCCGCCTGCCTGAATAACCCTGTCCAGGACTTCGGGATGTTCCAGCCGAACACCGATGGTCTCCAGAACCTCCAGGCTGGCGGTGTGAATTCTCTGGATCTCTTCCAATCGGTCAATCCTCATTCGCGATCTCGGGGCGCCGCGGATCTTTAATGAAAGCAATGGCCAACGCGCCGGCCAAGCCCATCGCGGTCAGGAGCAAGAATGCCCAGTCATAGCTTTTTGTGACATCGAAAATGTGGCCGACCACGACCGGCGCGAACGCCTGTCCCATGGAATCCGTCGTGATAATCACTCCCATGATTCGGCCGAGTGAGCGCAGACCGAAACACTGAGCTGTGATCAGAGGGATCAGCATGTAGTCGGCACCCATTCCAAACCCAAATATCGCGGCAAACACGTATGCCATCGAGCCCAGATTGGACGAGTAGAGTATCGGAACGGCACAGGCAACAAAGAGACAAGCCGCAATCATCACGTATTTCTTCGGGAACCGGTCAGCCGCCCAGCCCATAATCACCCGGCCGACAATGCTCGAGACAAGGAGGACGCTCGCAACCCCTGCCGCCCGATCGGCCGAGAACCCGCTGTCACGCAGGAACAGGACCAGGTGCTGGATGACTCCGCCAATCGCCCCTATACTCATGAAGCTGCCGAGCGCGATCAACCAGAAAGCAGGTGTTCGCAAGACATCGCCCAGCGAATGAAAACCTTCCAAGGCCGCCGGCCTCCTCGTTGGCGTTTCGCCGACCGGCTCCCCGTCTGGAAGAAGGCCCAAATCCGACGGCCGGTTTCGCACCAGCTTGAAAGTGATCGGAATGAGTACCAGCAGGACTGAGCCGGCAATGGCCCGCATAGCCCATCGCCATCCGACATGCTGGATCAGAAACTGAGCGATAAGAGGGGCGGCCGCGCCTCCGACACCGATCCCGACATAGGCCGCGCCCATCGCTCGCCCGCGAAACCGGTTGAACCAGTTTGAAATGAGCACCTGGTTGGGAATCGGGCCCGCGACAACGTAACCTGCCGTCTGGAGGAAATAGAAAAGGTAATAGACCCAGAGGGAATGCATCCAGCCGTAGCCGAGGAAAGCCATACCCGCAAAGACCAGGCCGACCAACACGATCCGGCGCGGACCAAATCGGTCGATCAGGAAGCCAGCCGTGATCCCAAACAAAGGGCCGATGATGACAATGCTGTACGCAAAACCGGCCGTGACCTGGGCCCGGTTCCAGCCGAATTCCTCTATGAGCGGGGCGTAGAAAACCGGAAAGCTGTAATAGACAATCCCGACAATCACGAAAAGGTTCGCGAAAGAGGCCGCCGCAACCCGCCAACCGTAGAACATGCACCCCCCTCGAGCTGAGCGCTCACTGTACCAAATCCCGTGAATCCTGTTAATCCTGTCGAAAAAGCTTTCTTGACAGGATTAACAGGATTCACCGGATTTGGTACAGTGAGCCCCTCTAACCATGCACACTGAAAAAATCCCGGCCGAGATCCTGGATGTGGTGCGAAAGGGAGCCGTTATTCCGGCTCATCCCCTCGCTTTGACTGCCGAGCGGAAGCTGGACGTCCGGCACCAGCGAGCACTCACCCGCTATTACATCGACGCAGGGGCCGGAGGTATCGCCGTTGGCGTTCACTCGACCCAGTTTGAGATCCGCGATCCGAACGTCGGCCTCTTCGAGCCGGTCCTGCGCCTCGCCTCCGAAACCATTGATGAGTGGTGCAAGGCCAAAGGCCGTTCTGTTCTTAAAGTGGCGGGAGTGTGCGGGAAGACGGAGCAGGCGCTGCGCGAAGCGGGACTCGCGCGAGACAGCGGCTATCATGCCTGTCTCGTGAGCCTGGGAGCGCTCTCTCAGGAGAGCCTTCCCGCCCTCGTAACTCACTGCCGGCAGGTCGCCTCCGTCATACCGATTATCGGGTTCTATCTCCAGCCGAGCGTTGGCGGCCGGATTCTTCCGTACCGCTTCTGGCGGGAATTCGCACAGATCGAGAACGTGCTCGCCGTGAAGATCGCCCCGTTCAACCGTTACCAGACGCTCGACGTGGTGCGCGCGGTCTGCGAGGCGGGCCGGGAAGCGGAAATCACGCTTTACACCGGCAACGATGACAACATCGTCGTTGATCTCGTGACCGAGTTTCGGATCCAGACTCTGAGCGGCGAGAGGAAAGTTAGGATAGCCGGCGGTTTGCTGGGGCACTGGGCGGTCTGGACCCGGAAAGCCGTCGAGCAACTTGAGGAGATCCATCGCCTTCTCGCCTGCGGGGCTTCAATTCCCGCTCAAATGCTGACCCTGGCAGCCGAGATCACGGACGCGAACGCCGCTTTTTTTGACGCCCCGAACACGTTTGCCGGCTGCATCCCCGGCATCCATGAAGTGCTCCGACGGCAAGGGTTGATGCAGGGAACCTGGTGCCTGAATCCAGCAGAAACAATGTCGCCGGGCCAGGCTGGAGAAATTGATCGGGTGTACGCCTCCTACCCCCACCTGAACGATGATCCGTTCGTCAGAGCACACCTGCATGAGTGGCTGGAGGGATAGAATCCTGTGAATCTTATCCTGTCAAACCGGCTTTTTGACAAGCTAACAAGGAATCACGGGATTCCGATCGAAGTGAAGTTAGCCGTTTCTGGCCAGCCACCAGCGAAGAGCCAGGCGTTTCAGGGGGCCGCTCTTGGCGGAGGTTCGCTCAACCGCCCAGTGGATCACGTTCTTGGGCGGGAGCGTCTGTTCTTCAGCCGCTCGGCGGATTAGCTGAATGGCTTCAGTCGGACAGGTCAACGTGCAAACCCCGCAACCGATGCATCGATCGGCGATTACGGCATACGCTTCGTCGGCCGGTTGTATCGCCTCCATGGGGCAGCGCTCGGAGGCACATACTCCACAGCCGCTGCAGTCCTCCGGGTCGATAGAGGCAACGAAGTTACTCCGGGTAAGCAGGTAGGGCGCATGAAACTCCTTCAACGCCCGGAAAAATCCGCAGCAGCAAGAGCAGCAGTTGCAGACGAACATCTGGTCTTGCTGAACGTTGAAGGTCGCATGAACCAGGCCCTCCCGTTCGGTCGCATCCAGAATCCGAAGCGCCTCGTCCTTGCTGATCACACGGCCGGCGTACCGGAAATAGTCATAGGCCCCCTCCTCTTTTGTGAAGGCCATACATGTTTCCGTTGAATGCTTGCACGGCTCGCCCTGGAGAGTCTTCTCCTTGCGGCAGATGCACTCGTTTATCAGAAATGACCGGGATTCCTCGATCCTGGCACGTAGATTCTCATAGGGGAGGATTTCCAGGCTGGTGTCGATCGAGGCGTTTACCGGGATTACTCGGGCGACTGCCGGTTTTTGACCGCCTACGGTGCGGACAAGAGTCGGCATGTACTCCTCGAACAGGTCCGCCAACTCCTTGTCGATGCGGCTCAGCTGAAACTCGTAGATTCCCACGACAAACGGCATAACCGCATAGTGCTGCTTCCCGTTCATCTTGAAGGATCCGATCTGACCATTGGCGGCCATCTGATCGAGCGTCGCCCGGGTTGACTCCGCCGGACGGCGGAGGCGACGGGCGATCTGCTCCGCAGTCTCCGGCATCGGCTTGAGCTTGAGTGCGAATTCAGCGTCCTCGGGCGCAAAGATCTTGCGGAGTATTCTCAGCTCGACCCCGTTTTCAGTAGCCGGGAATCCATTGGGGAGGGCGTCCAGTTTCTTCGCAAGCCGCTTGTAGACGTCAGCCATGGGGAGTCTCCTGTCGTGCGGGTAGTTGCTACGCGCTAAGCATAAGTGCATCCATCTGCGCTGTCAAAACAGGAAGGTCCTGGGGATTGGTAAGAACCGCTTTTTTCAACGCTGACGGCCATGTTAAACTGACAGTCGTTGCGTCAACGTGGTGTCCTCAAGCCGCAACAACACAGCATGGGCCGTTAGCTCAGTTGGCAGAGCATCTGCCTTTTAAGCAGAGGGTCGCTGGTTCGAGTCCAGCACGGCTCACTAAACCTTTCAATAAGTTACGACTGCTGATTCTTGACCCTCGGATTTGGCGGTGTGAGAATTTTTCCGGCACTCCGGCCGAAAGCCTCATTGTCACTGCAATTCAGGCAGCGGATCGTGTGTGGATTTCGTACGGGCAGGAGAGTTGCACTGAGTTCGAAGAATGGGGACAATCTGGTCCCCTTTCGCAGGGCGCCCGCAAAAGGCAATTTAATCGACTATCCCAGAATTTCCCGGGAAGGATTGGCAGACGCGGTGTCAATTACGTTCATGCAGAAAGATGAGAGCTAGTTCGCTTGTTGGTCTGGGCTGGCCGACTTATAATCCCCGGCCGAGGGGTCTACCGGAGCCCCATCCCGAGTCTTACCATGAAGCGAGAGAAGATTACGGTGGAAGTCGCGGAAAGGCGGTTGCCCCAGCATCAGGAGCGGGGTTTTCATGTCGATACTCGTCTGCTGCAAGAGATCACGAAGCCTGGACAGCTTTTCCTGGTCGAACTGGAAACCGAAAAGGAGTTCCTGGACCTAGTCTGGCAAGCAAACGACCGGACCCGCCCCCTAGCACCGTGCGGGCAACCGAGAACTCTTCTCGACTGCGCGCGCCGTCTTGCAGCCTTCGATTGGAGCTTCGAGGTGCTTGTCTACGCTGGTTACCCGTGGTTTCAGCAGTGCTTGGCGATCGATGGGGATTATAGGTCCGACTGGTTTGGATGGGTGGCAATAACACCCCTTATTCCGGCCGAGCGGAGCGAGACGCCGCGTGGGAGTTACTACATTTACGACGGTGTACACAAGAGCATTGTGTTAGCCAAGAGACTCCTCCGCAAGCAAACCGGCTACCAACCTCTGGAGGTTTTGTTGTTAGAGCCAAGGCGTCGCTGAAGAGGTGGACCCACAACCGCGCAAAGGTCGGGGAGCAATCTCCCGCAGTGCCGAGCCCCCAGCGACATTTGGGCTCTTGTCGGCGCATTGCCCGGGCGGTGCGGAACACGAAGGGAGGTTCCAGTTGAGTAGAAGAGATCCTGGTCGAGATCCTGTGCCTAAAACGGCAAGTGCCGGTTAAAACGCTGGAGCGACTGCTACATCACAATTCTGCCGAAGTCACCCGAGCCACAGCAGTCGGAATGTGGACCGCGGGGAAGATCCGGGGGAAAATTCCCGAAAATCTCAGACAGGCGTGGGAGGACGCGGTCGTTAGGATTGACGATGATGAGTACTGGCTCGCGGAAATGCTTGCCACCAGTTCGATAATGGCCGCCCGCTGGCTCCAGGCGCGTATCGCGAACAACGATTGGCGGCCCCTGTCCAATGAGAAGATCGTAGATTCGGCATGTCAAACCCTCGATAGGGCACAACGACTCAGAATACTGGGGATCTACCGGCTGGTTTCCATGACGAGAGCCTAGTCGCTGCTCTGATCGGCGACTCGAATGATCTGTATCGAGAGATGCTACGTGATCAGTCCCTAAGCGCCCACTGGTACCACCCGCTCCAGCGCGAAGCCGACAAGACTTGGCGATGCCGCGCCGAAATTGCCCTGCAAGAGGGTCGGACACCTCAGGAAGTCGCGGAAGCTTCAGTATTCCGTTCTGGCTCCTGGATCGGGCCTTATTCGACACACCTTCAGAGCCTCATCGACGAGTTTTCAGCGTGGTCCGCCGACTCCGACGCTGGGATACGTGAGGTCGCCCGCTACGCCTTGGAATGGCTATCAGAGCGAAAAGAGCGCGCGCTAGCTCGCGAACGGCAAGAGGCCGTAGAAGGGCTCGGCTAGTTGGGCATTTCGGCTGGCGTCCAGTCAATGCCAGGACTCAGTGTGCCCGTTGGATCATGGTTCGGGTCCCCAAAGCGTTGAGATTTTTTTGCCGGGCAGATACATCGCGGCCCAGGGGGGTGGCGGTCGGGGACAACCTGGATTTACGGTCCGGAGAGCCCGCATCCGAGGGTTAGAAAGATGTGGTTGAAAGCACGTCATCATTCGACGGTAAATTCGTCACTTCGGTTCGAAGCCATCCCGCACGCCTGAGCTGAAGGTCGGTGTGCCTTTTGGCCAAATTTGCCCGGTCCGCAGCCGGATTAATCACACAAAACCGCCTCAGCACCGAGTCGCCAATTCGACCGCGAACACGTAACGAAAGAACATGCCGGTATCTGGGAGCGAGTAGCCGATGACGAAGATGTGTTCTGCCTCTCCCGGATGATTTGTGGCAGCCGACCAGACGGCGGAGAGCGCCCTCTGGTGCGACGACTTGTCCCAAGTCCCAAGTGGGTGTTATTGCCTCGGTGCGTGAATCTGGCTATATTATAGCCAGATTGCGCTACGAGATTGTCTTCGCCCCGGAGGCGATCGAGGACTTGCGACGACTTGCCGCTCATCTGAGATCTGAGGTCAAAGATCAGATCGAGCGTCATCTGCGATACGAGCCGACCAAGGTCAGCCGAAGTCGCATAAAACGCCTCAGGGGTCTGACTCGACCGCAATACCGGTTGCGCGTGGGCGAGGCTAGAGTCTTTTATGATGTCGTGGAAGGAAGCGTCGAAGTGCTCGCCATTGTCCTCAAGTCCAACGCGAATACCTGGCTGGAGGAGGCAGGAGAATGAAGAAAGTGCCACTCTCTGAAATAAAGGACGATCTCTCGCGCTACCTTCGCATGGCAGAGCGCGAAGAGGTTGTTATCACTCGTCATGGAAAGCCGGCGGGAGTCCTGATCGGTTTTCAGTCAGAGGACGACTGGTTCGAGTATAAGCTCGAGTCCGATCCTAGATTCCTCGCCCGAGTAGAACGTGCCCGTGCGCGCATCAGATCGGGGCACGGAGTCCGAATCGAAGACGTGGACGATCGGAGTTGACCTCACTTAATCCGGTCCAACAGTTTATTCTGACAAGACTAACAGGGTTGACAGGATCCGACGTTAAGGAAGGCCGGGCAGGCCCCCAGGCAGATGTCCGATTGCGTCTGGTGGCCGAGTGATTGCGTGCCCTGGGCCGCTCGTTTCGTGTGGAAATCGTGTGAGAAAAGCACTCCAAAATCACCTAAAACTGAACTCTATCAGCCACCATCTGCTACGGCGAAATCGAGTCGGGACAATAACTTATTCATCCTGAGGAGGTTGTGAGGCTCAGGGTATTGCCCTTTGAGGGTCGCTGGTTCGAATCCAGCACGGCTCAGTAAACCTTTCGATAACCTCAGATCAGCTACACGAGTGCGTAGTCATTAGTCAGTTCATGCATGCCTCGTTAGGTTTCATGGGCGGTGTTCGCCATTCTGAAGCCCGAAGGCCGCAAGTTTGGCGCAAGTCGAGTTGTAATCGGTATGGAGGATCGCGCGAATTCCGAGGCCTTGCAACCTGGACGAACATGGCCCGATCATCGACGTAGACCACTTGTCCAGCCGGCACCTGGGCGATGTCCAGCGCAATGCGAAAGATGTCCGCGTCGGGCTTGCGGAAGTGGACGAAACAGGACGAAATGAAGAAGTCGACGAGTTGATTCAGCTTGAAGGTTAGAATTCGATGCGTGTTCAGCTCCCGCCCCTCATTGTTTACGACCGCGATCTTCAGCCGATGCCTTGCCTTTAGCCGGCTGACCAGGTTGATCATGTCCGGAAAAGGCTTAGATTGCTCGAACATAAACGCGCGAAACTGATCCGGCGTGAACGAGCGGTCGCGGTAAAAGACGACCCGCGCCAAATACTCTTCCAGCGTCAGCTTTCCAACCTCGTAAGTGTCGAAAGTCAGGTGATGCCGCTCGTCCATCTCCGCTCGATCGAGGTCAAATGTCTTCGCAGCTCGTTCTCGGGCGTGCCGGTCCCACCCGTTAGTCAGCAACACACCCCCAACATCGAGGAACAATGCCGTGACCGGTGCCTCCTTCATCTGACCTCCTTGAGGCGTACCCCTTTCAGAGGCTTCTGCGAGGCAGCAGTTTCAGCTGAGCCTTTCGGTTCCGGAGGAAATTCCTCCAGATCTATGGGCAGCGGCCAACTGTGTCCCTGTTGGGCGACTAGCGCCTGCGCGGCTTCCGGTCCCCAGGTGCCGGCCGCGTAATTGGGGAAGTCGCCGGGCGGCGCCACGGCCCATGCGTCAAACACCGGCATCAACAAACGCCAGGCCGCCTCCACC
>RPQK01000160.1 GCA_003819755.1 Acidobacteriota bacterium
CTTCTTTGTATTACTTCTGACTTCTGACTTCTGACTTCTGACTTCTTCTTTGTATTACTTCTGACTTCTGACTTCTGACTTCTGACTTCTTCTTCCCATTCAATCGTCATTCGTCAATGAGGTGAGTGATAACTCGCCGGTCCTTTTTGGTTGGGCGGCCGCTGCCCCGCGGTCTGGAGATGGGCGGGCGGCGGAGGAGCTCGGCCAGAGGATCCAGGGGGGGACGGGGCGGTGTCAGGTCGTCATACAAGGTCCTCGCTTCCGCTTTTGCGACGGGTTTGTCCCGATAGTCTTTCACTACCAGGATGCGCGGCCAGCCGTCCCGGTCTATTTCCAACCGGTCATCCCGCCGCACGGTCCGATGCGGTTTTGCCTCAGCCCCGTTGACCTTCACCCGGCCGCCGGTACACGCCTGGGCGGCTTGGCTTCTGGTTTTGAATAGCCGTGCTACCTGGAGCCACTTGTCGAGGCGAACGGCGGGCTCTTCGCTGTTGCTCATTCGGGCCCAGTTTACTCTGAAAAGGCAGTCCGGGTGTGCGACTTGAAGCTCCGGCGCAAACCAGACACAATACCAAGTCGTCGGTATCACCCGTCCCTGGAGGATACTTTTCTACTAAACATCACCTAGACAGGAGGCTGTATGGCAACAGGACTTGTGGCGGAATCGGCTCTCGCACCGCCATCATTACCGCGGCTTGGATCTCCTGCCCCCCAGTTTGAGGCGCCCACGACCCACGGTGTGCTTCGTCTGGAAGACTTTAGAGGTTCCTGGCTTATTCTCTTCTCGCATCCGGCTGATTTCACTCCCGTTTGTACGACCGAGTTCATAGCTTTCGCGCAGCTGCATCCGCAGTTGAGGGAGATCAACTGTGAGCTGCTCGGCCTGAGCATCGACAGCGTCTACTCGCACATCGCCTGGGTACGTAATATCGAAGACCGGTTGGGTCAGAAGATTACCTTTCCGGTGATCGCGGATCTGAGCAAGGAAGTGGCCACGCTCTACGGCATGATCATGCCGGGCGAGAGCACGACGGAAACGTCGCGCTGCGTTTTCATTATCGATGATAAGCAGATCGTGCGCGCGATGATTTACTATCCGCTCAGCACGGGTCGGAACGTTCAGGAGATTTACCGCCTGGTTCAGGCCTTACAGACCTCGGATAAACACGGAGTCGCCACCCCGGCAAACTGGACCGTCGGCGGGAAGGTCATCATCCCTCCGCCTCGGACGCAGGAAATGGCCGAAGAACGGGTCAAGCAGGAAGGGGTCGAGTGTAAGGACTGGTACTTCTGTACTAAAACACTGTGAGGATTCTGATGGCCTGCATCAACAATGACGGAACTCTGACGGAATCTGCTCGACGCCTGCTCGGCAAGTTGACCGTCCCTACCGCACCTGAGGAGTTGTCCAAGCGCATCGGACAACCGGTATTCCGGGTCAGGAGCTCGCTCAGGGAAATGGAAGCGGCTGGATTGGTGCAAGCGAGTGAAGGAAAGTTCCTGATGACCGAGGCGGGGAAAAAGCTGACGGCTGAAAGCTCAAGGGTCTATGAGTGACCTCCCCAGCGCAGAGGAGCTGTTCGCCCGTCTCGGCCTCGAACCGCATCCCGAGGGCGGATACTACAGGGAGATGTACAGGTCGTCCGTGACCATTCCCGTTGCCGGGCTCGCACCAGGTTCGGCCGGCACGCGGGCGGCCGGGACCGCGATCTACTTTCTCCTGAGGCAGGGAGAGAAATCACGGTTGCATCGACTTCGGTTCGACGAGATTTGGCACTTCTACCTGGGTGGGCCACTCCGGCTGGTGTCGATTTTCCCTACCGGGCTGGCGGAGTCTTTCACGATTGGTCGCGATTTGGCGGCCGGGCAGGAACTCCTGCGCGTGGTTCCGGCCGGGTGTTGGTTTGGCGCCTATCCCTTGCCCGAGTCTCCGTATTCGCTGGTTGGCTGCACGGTGGCGCCGGGTTTCGCTTTTGAGGATTTCGAGTTAGGAGAGCGCGACGAACTGGTCGCGTGTTTCCCGCATTTGCGGGATCTGGTGGTGGAATTGACCTGAAAACCAAGGGACACAAGGGACAGAAGCGACACAAGGGACATAGGCCGCTTATGTCCTTTGTGTCCCTTCTGTCCCTTCTGTCCCTTGTGTCCCTTGGCTGCCTACAGACGCCGCCTCTACCAGCGCCCGCTTTTACGCCGTTCTGGCTTCGGGAGGTTTTCCAGTGACTTTTGGTACTTCTGGATCTCCTCGTCGGAAAGCCTCAGTTCCGGCAGTTCGCCGGATAAGTACCTGTCGTAACCGGACAAATCCATGAGCCCGTGCCCGCTGTAACAGAAAAGGATCACCTTTTCCTTGCCTTCTTCGCGTGCTTTCACCGCCTCGTCGATCACTGATGCAATCGCGTGGCTGGTCTCGGGGGCGCAGATCGTTCCCTCCGTCGAGGCCCAGGTAAGCGCCGACTTGTAGCAGGTCAGTTGATCAATCGCCTGGGGCTCCAGCAGCCCTTCGACTATGCCCTGGCTGACCAGCGGTGCGATCCCGTGGTAGCGCAGCCCGCCGGCGTGGATGGGTGCGGGGACGAAGTCGTGACCCAGGGAAAACATCGGAAGGAGGGGCGTCATGCCCGCCGTGTCTCCGAAGTCGTACACGAAGGGAGCTTTGGTCATCGTCGGACAAGCAGCTGGTTCGACGGGAACGAGCCGGATATTGGCCCCGTTGATCTTGTCCAGGACAAAGGGGAAAGCGATGCCTGCGAAGTTGCTTCCGCCTCCCGCGCACCCGATCACCACGTCTGGCAGTTTCTCGCCCGCCTGCTTCAGCTGCTTCTGTGCCTCCTGACCAATTACGGTCTGGTGGAGCAAAACGTGGTTCAACACACTGCCAAGCGAGTACCGCGTTTGCCCGCTCGTATCGGACACCGCCGCCTCGACCGCCTCGCTGATAGCGATACCCAGGCTGCCGGGGGTGTCGGGCATTCTGGCAAGGATGTCGCGTCCGGCGTGGGTCTCGTTGCTGGGGCTGGCGATGCAGTTGGCGCCCCAGACCTTCATCATCAGTTTTCGCATGGGTTTCTGATCGAAACTGATGCGAACCATGAAGACCTTGCATTCGAGTCCGAGCAGGTTGCACGCGAAGGCCAGGGCACAGCCCCACTGACCGGCGCCGGTTTCGGTCGTGATTCTTTTGATCCCGAATTGCTTGTTGTACCAGGCCTGCGGCACCGCGGTGTTCGGTTTATGGCTGCCCGGCGGACTGACGCTCTCGTCCTTGTAGTAAATCCGTGCGTGAGTTTTCAGGTGCTGTTCCAGGTACACGGCCCGCCGGAGCGGCGTCGGACGCCACCGGGCCAGAATCTCCTGGATTTCCTGGGGAATCTCTATCCACCGCTCTTGGCTGACCTCCTGCTCGATCAGGTTCATCGGGAACACTGGCGCGAGCATTTCAGGTCCAATCGGTTTGCCATCCGGTGTGAGCGGCGGCTGCATCCCGGTCGGGAGATCGGCCGCGAGGTTGTACCAGCAACGGGGCATGTCGTCTTCGCTTAGTAGATACTTACGAGGTACCATTTCAGGATCTTCTTCCTTTCTCGGCTTTCGAAGGTCAAGTGAAGAAACGAGAGATAAACCAAGAAGAGAGTCGTGTCAAATAAAAACTGGATTATGGATCGGGAGACAGGATGGCGAATGAGGCGAGGGCTGATTTAACGACGAAGACTCGCAGGTTGTTCGTTTCCCGGTCAGAGGGACTCAGGTAGAACCCCGGCTGAGTAAGCAGATCCAGCCCGTTGCTGACCCTTCCCTCCAGGATCTCGCCGTCGGAGAACTGAGCACGGACCCAGACAGTCGGGCTGACCGGCATCTTTACCAGGAACTTGATTTCCTCGTATTTCGGGTCGCCCTTAAATTCCCGGACGAAAAAGACCGCTTTCAGATCATATACGGGAAGGGTCTGCTCTTTTCCTTCTCTGGTGATGATCTTGATGTCTTCCCCGAAATCCGTCTGGTAGGCAAAACCGAGTGTTATGGCGCCGGTGCGATGATGAAGGACGACCTTCTGCAGCGAGTCTTTGGGCATGGCCTATTCGCTGCATTCTTGCGGAAGTCGCAGTCTCAGTCAATCTCCATCTTCTTGATCTTGCTGAGGAGGGATCGATAGCTGATGCGGAGGATCTTGGCCGTCCTCTTGCGATTCCAACCGTTGCTGCGCAGCGTATACTCGATGACCCGCCGTTCCGCCTCGAGCCCCGCCAGTCTCGCCATCTGAACCAGGGAGAGCTGACTCGGGTCTTGGTGCGCGGATTCGCGGGCGCGTTCCTTCAGCTTAGAAAAGGACGAGCGCGGGTCGTTGAACAGGACCAGGGATTTGATGAAGTTTTCGAGCTCACGCACATTCCCCGGCCAGCGGTACGCTTCAAGCGCTTCGTAGTGCTCCGTCCTGAGCACCGGAGGGGCCGGGCGATTGAACTCGCTCGCGTAGAGTTGCAGAAAGTGATCGGTGAGTCCGCGGGTGTCCTTGACTCGCTCCCGCAGGGGAGGAATTTCGATGTGGACTACGTTGAGGCGATAAAAAAGATCTTCCCGGAAGGTCCCTCTCTGGATCTCCTCGTAAAGATCCCGATTAGTGGCTGCGATCACCCTTACGTCGACCCGGGTGGTTTGGTTGGAACCCAGCGAATGAAACTCGCCGTCCTGGAGCATATGGAGGAGCTTCGCCTGGGCCTCAACCGTCAGTTCTCCAATCTCATCGAAAAAGAGGGTGCCCCGGTGCGCCTCCTGAATTCGACCCGGTCGATTCCGCTCGGCTCCGGTAAAGGCGCCGGTCTGATATCCAAACAGCTCGCTTTCGATCAGGGTCTCAGGGATAGCGGCGGAGTTGATCTTGACCAGAGGCTGTTCGCGCCTCAGGGAAGCGGCGTGAATCTGGCGGGCCAGGACTTCTTTTCCGACTCCCGTCTCCCCCGTAATCAGCACACTGAGATCGGTCGGGGCGATTCGGGCAACCACGCTCGCGAGTTTCTGCATGCGCGGGTGGGCGGAATCGATAACCGGATGGATGTCGGTGCTGAAGGAAGTTGGGGCTCTCATCTATAAAGAACTGCTAAAGCAAGATGAATGCCATATGAGGTGATTGGGGGCCCGATGGTGGGAATTCGACGGTTCTGTGCGGGGCTAGGATGCGTCAACAGTCGTCCACTATGAACTCGATTTCATATTCTGGGTAGTTGCTTGCTTACGCGCACAGCCTCTGGCACGCCACCCGCACCAGGCCAGAGATACTGACGGCGTCTGTAGGATAGAGCGAAAAAGCAGCCCGGAGGTCGCAGCCGGTGCGCCGCCTGAAGGCCGAGAAGAGAGATTCGGCCTGGAGCCTCTCGAAGAGTCGCGTAGCGCTGTTCTCACTGGAATGCGGGATGATCACTCCGACCAGCCGCCGGCCGAGACATCCCAGAGTGTCGGTGGTCCGCAAAGTCGAATCGAGGAGGCGTGTCAGCTCCGAGGCCCCCTCCGACTCCGGCTGGAAAGGGGATTGTGTATTCGGCAGGATCCGGAGAACGATGACACAAACCAGGAAGTTGTAGCGCGTGGCGCGGGCGATCTCGGCCCTCAAGGACCGGAAGAAGGCTTTTTGGCTCAAACTGTGCGGGCCGGGCTCGAGAAGGTCCCCTATTTCGGCCGGCAGCGGGGCCTCGTCGTGTACCAGCTCGTCGCCCGTGGGTTCCAGGGTCACACCCATCTCATCATTTTGCCACATATTCGTCCTTTCCTTCAGCCTATGAAGTTCACGCCAGTTTCTTGGTGTGGTCCGGGGATTGTCCGAGCGTCGCTGTAACCTTCTTGCAGCGACCTGCATCAATAAAGGAAACAGACTCGCTTCTTCGGCGCGTGTTCGGTCATCTAGCAATTTAGAGGCCAAAATTGATTTGACTCGCTCCTACTGGTGAAAACAGGGGGGTTAGCGGGGTTCTTGGCGGCTTCCAGACTGTTGATGCGATTGACTTAGCAGGCCGATGGTAGTAATTTGTGAGAATAAGCCGGGCATTATTCACATCCCAAGGAACCGGCTGCACATCCGTGTTGTTCCTTGCAGAATCTGTGAACTCCTGTGCACTCCTTTTTGGGGCTTTTAGCGGAGGGTGACAGCCAACATGCTTTCTTTAGGCGAAAATTTTAACGCCGGATACGAGGCTGTGTCCCGGACGAAAACGGGAACCGATAGTCGGGCGGCCGGGTCACGGACCCGCCTCCTCGTCGTTGACGACGAGAAACACTTCCAGAACTTTCTGACTCGCGGTCTGGGTTCCGCAGGTTTCGACCTCGTTTGTGCGAACCACTGGGCTGAAGCGCGCCAGCTTCTTGCTAACGGACAGGCCTTCCCGGACGTGGTTGTCGTCGAACCACTGGCGGCTCAAATCGACCTGCGCCAGATTTGCGCCGACTGCCGATCGACGCCGGTGGTGGTCCTGTCCGCCTCGCGCGACCCGCAGAGCATCGTTCGTGCGATCAGGAGCGGCGCGCTGGACTACCTCTGCAAGCCGGTCGATCTTAAGCGCCTGGAGCAGGTGGTCGGGGAAGCGCTGAAGGCAGAGCGTCTCGAGCGCCGGGCAGAGCCGGTACGCACCCCGGCGCGGAGCCGCAACCAGTCGCAGTTCGTCTTCTGCAGCCCCAAAATGAAGCAAATCGAGCAGGTGGCATTGCAGATCGCCAACGCTCGCGTCCCGGTGCTGATCCAGGGAGAAAGCGGCGTCGGCAAAGACATCATCGCCCGAATAATTCACTCGCACTCCAAAATCGCTAACAAGCCTTTCGTGAAGGTCAATTGCGCGGCCTTGCCCTCGGAATTGACGGAGAGCGAGTTGTTCGGTTGCCAGCGCGGGGCCTTCACCGGAGCACTTGCCGACCGCCCGGGCAAGTTCGAATTCGCCAACGGAGGAACGATCTTCCTCGACGAAATCGGTGAGTTCAGTCCGTCAGTTCAGGCCAAGCTCCTCCAAGTGCTCCAGGACGGCCGGTTTACGCGGCTGGGGAGTAACAACGAGATGCGGGTCGATGTTCGGATTGTGGCGGCCACCAACCGGAAACTCGAGGACGCTATTTCCAACGGAACTTTTCGGGAGGACCTCTATTACAGGCTGAATGTGGTGTCGATTGACGTGCCTCCGCTCCGGGAACGCCGCGAGGAGATCCCGAGCTTGGCGGACTACTTCCTGACGAAGTACACGGCCGAGTATCGGACTCCGGCCGAGCCTATCCCTCCAGACCTGATGGAACTCTTCATCACTTTTCATTGGCCGGGAAACGTCAGGGAACTGGAGAACGTGGTCCGGAGGTACGTCGTACTGCAGGATGCCGAGGGGATCAGAGCCGAGCTGGAGTCACGCCTTTCCAAGCAGATGGGGGGGCAGATCGAAGCTTTGGCTGAGAGTTACCTCCATGAGAACCCGGAGTCTGTAGACCTGAAAGAAGTGAGCCGTCGCGCCGCGTTCATGGTGGAAAAGAGCATGATCATCAAGACGCTTCGTAACACCAGTTGGAACAAGTGGCGGGCGGCCAAGGAGCTCAAGGTAAGCTACAAGACACTGCTGACCAAAATTGAGCAATACGACATAAAACCAAGACCCTATTAAGCGCCGAGGCGGCGGTCAAGAGGATGCGACTTCGCGACAGCATGCCGCCTCAATTTTCGTTTGACTCTCGCTGGACTTCGCTGAGTTGGGTAGTTGCCTGCAACATTTGGGTAGAGACGTTCAACTCTTGCAAAGGCTCTCGTACCTGAATGTCACGCTGCTAAAGGTTTTGGCCGTGAGCTTCAAGATCGGAACGCCGTTTGCACAAAACCCACCACCACCGCACGCTCACGGCGGTCTGTGCCTCGAGTGACCCCACATCGAGGAAGTCCATTGAAGAGGATTGGCGATTGATTGGGCCGATTCCCATGGGCCGGTTCCTAAGCCGGCTTGAGAACTGTGACTGAGCGAGCATCAATCGCTGTTTGAGGATCATTACAGGGTACCGGAGGAGAAGAGCGCAATGGGAGATCTCATTCGCAGGGAGCCGTCATCGTTTGCTGATCCTACAATCAGGATGCAGCGAACCGGAAACTACCAGTGGGGCCCGGACGAGGATTCCCTGGACGTCAGGCGATATTTCCAGATTCTGCGCAAGCGGAAATGGCTCATTGTCGCAGTCGTCACCACGGTTCTGGTCCTGGTAGCAGTCCAGAGCTTCACGACCACGCCCCTTTACCGTGCGACCGCACGAATCCAGATAGATCCAGAATCCGAAAATATCCTGCCATACAAGGACGTCTATGAGGGGCCCGAGAGGTATCTCTCGTCAGAGGTTTACCTTCAGACTCAACTGGAGATTCTGCAAAGCAGGGCACTCGCTCGGAGGGTCGTTGACCGTCTCAACCTGGCCAACGATCCGCGCTTTGAAGTCCCGGTCCGGGAAGGGCTGGTGACGAGCCAGCTGGGTTCGGTTAAGAAAGCTATGTCCGGCCTGTTTTCCAAGTCGGACTCGGGCGCGGCAGCCGCCAATCGCGAGTCGATGCCGGGGATGGCCGAGAACCGGGCTGTGATTGAAAAGGTGCTCTCCCGGCTCGAGGTTACACAGGTACCCAACAGCAGGTTGGTGGAAGTAGGCTGGGTTTCTCCGGATCCATCACTTGCTTCGGCAGTATCCGACACTCTGGCCGAAGAATTCATCGAACAGAACCTGCAGACCAAGTTCGAAGCGAACACGCGGGCGACCGCTTTCCTGAAAAAACAGCTTCAGGACATGAAAGGAAACGTTGAGAAGTCCGAGGGGGACCTGTATCGCTACGCCCGTGAGAACAATATCCTGAACATCAACGACCGAGGCAGCATCGTGCTTCAGACTTTGGAAGATCTGAACCGCCAGATGACGACGGTAGAAGGCGAGCTGATCGGCAAGACGGCCGAATTTCAGGCGGTCAGGGATGCGACCCCGGAAGACTTTCCGCAGAGCTTGCGCACTCCGAGTATTTCCTTGCTCGAGGAGCGGCTATTTGGCCTCCAGCAGAACCTGGCCAGCCTCTCGGCGCAGTTCGGCAACGAATGGCCCGCCGTCGTCCAGGTCCGCCAGCAGATCCGGGAGGTTGAGCAGCAGCTCGTGCGCGAGAAAAGGGAGACGATCAGGCGGGCGCAAAGTGAGTACAAAGTGGCCGTTAATCGTCAGCAGATGCTCAGACGGGCTCTTCAGAAGCAGAAGGCAGAGGCCAACCAGCTCAATCAGGACTCGATTCAATACAACATCCTGCAACGGGAAGTCGACACGAACCGGCAACTGTATGAAGGATTGCTCCAGAGACTGAAGGAAACCGGGATATCGGCTGGTATGCGCACGAGCAACATCCACATTGTGGACCATGCTCAGGTGCCAACCGCTCCCTATTCGCCGCAACGGGCCGCAGATCTGGCTCTGGGTTTCGGAGTCGGTCTGCTGATTGCCGTTGGGTTGGCCTTCTTGATGGAGTACCTGGACAACACGCTCAAAACGCCGGAGGACATGGAACAGTCCCTGGGCCTGCCATCTCTCGGTGTGATACCCGCTATCAGCGATCTTCCCGCCGGAGGCTCCCGTCTGCTGGCTGAGAAGAGCACTTCAGGAGCGGACAAAACTGAGCTTCCAGCCCGGATTGCCCCAACCAGATTCAGGGTCTGGGAGGCTTACCGTTCACTGCGGACGTCGATCCTTCTTTCCCATTCCGGCAAACCGCCGAAGGTGATTATGGTGACCTCCTCGATCCCGGGTGAGGGGAAGACGACCACCGTGGCGAACACGGGTATCGTTTTGGCGCAGACTGGCGCCCGGACGCTCCTGATTGATCTGGACATGCGCAAGCCGGCATTGGCCGGGACTTTCGGGTTTACCGGCAATCAGGGGATCAGCTCGTACTTGTCCGGAAACGCCGACCTTTCTTCGCAGATTCGGCAAACGAGTTACCCGAACCTCTTTCTGCTGCCGTCCGGCTTTCGCCCGCCGAATCCGGCGGAACTGATTGGCTCCGAGCGAATGGAAGCGGGGTTACGGCTACTTGGCGACTACTTCAAGTACATCCTGATCGACACTCCGCCGCTTCTGTCCGTCACTGATGGGCTGCTCCTGTCTCCCCATGTCGACGGGGTCGTCCTGGTGATTAAGGGGGGCTCCACCCCAAAGGAGACGGTCAAAAAGGCCAGCAACCACCTGATGAGTGTCGGCGCGCGGGTACTGGGCGCGATGATCAACAACGTGGATATGGATACGCCGGAGTACACCTACTACTACCGCGACTATTACGACGACCGTTACAACAGCGATTTGTCCTCGGCGGCCGGCTCGCCCGGTGCCGTTTAGGTCTTAAAGGACCCCAAGGACCTCAATGACCTCAAAGACGGCTGAGTGCCTGTCCTTGAGGTCCTTGGGGTCCTTGGGGTCGTTGAAGGGGATCTCATTATGGTGAAAAAGTCAGCAATGTTGGCTTTGATGTTCTGTTTTTCAGCCCTGCTGGCTCAGAACCAGGACTGGAACCAGAAAATCCAAGAGCTAAGTTTTAAAAACGCCGGCAACGATTATCGACTCGGGCCCGGGGATCTGATCACGGTTGATGTTTTCGGGATCGAAGGATTCGGCCGCAACCTGCGGATCAGCTCGTCCGGCACGGTCACCCTGCCTTATCTGGGAGTCGTGCAGGCCTCTGGCCTCACGACGACTGACCTCGAAGCCAGTCTCGCCAAGATGCTCGACGGTCGATTCATCAAGAACCCCCAGGTGAGTGTTTTCGTCGCCGAATACCGTTCGCAGTCGGTGTTCGTCCTGGGCGCGGTGCAGAAGCCTGGTCAATACCAGATTACGCAGCCTCTGCGCCTGATTGACGCCATCGGATTGGCCGGCGGATTGAATCTTGAGGCGGCCGACAACTTCGCGATTGTTCAGAAGAAGGGAGCCACCAACGGACCAGGCGACACGACTCCTGTTGCCACTGGACAGCAGAACGAAAGCATCAAGGTGAACCTGAAAGATCTGCTCGAGAACGGCAAGCTGGACTTGAATGTGCAGATTGCCGGAGGAGACGTGGTCCAGATTCCCGAAAGGCAGATCCAGCGGTTTTACGTGATCGGTGATGTGAACCGGCCGGGTTCGTACGAGCTCCCTCGTGAAGCGAATGTCTTTATCTCGCAGGCGCTGGCGGAGGCTGGCGGACCCATGCGGACAGCGAAGGCGTCGAAGGCGGTGCTGGTCCGCTGGGATGAGGGCGGCAAACGGCAGGAAATGGCGGTTAACGTCAAC
>RPQK01000161.1 GCA_003819755.1 Acidobacteriota bacterium
CTATGGGAATTTTGGAACTTCTGGGCTGGCTCCAAGTGGATCTATTCAGTCCCGAAACTCGCGTTTCTCAAGATATTCGAAATGCCTCTTCTGGGATTCTTTGGCTTTCCCCCCTTTGCCTTGGAATGCTACGTGGCGTATCGGGTCTTCGTTTTACTACGGCAGCGATACCTTAAAGAGAGCAAGCTGGCGCCTGTCCTGGTTTTGGTGATCGGTCTCGTCTATTGCGCCCTGATTTTCAGAGGAATCGACCGGCACACGGTATGGACGTGGACGGGATTGGACTGAGAGTGAAAAAGGACCTCAAAGGCCTCAAAGACCTCAAGGACCACAAGGACAAAACATGCTCGTCCTTGTGGTCCTTGAGGTCTTTGAGGTCCTTTCCTTCCCTCCGTTGATTTTTACCCCAACCCGAAGAACCGCTGGATGCGGACCAGGAAGTTCTGTTGTTCTTGCGCCTGTAGGTGAATGGTCAAAGTCGTGATCTGGTTTGCCTGCTCCTGGAGCATCGCTTTTCGCGACACTATGGTTTGGCTGATCTTTTCCGCGATTGCCGGATTCTGGAACAGGACTTCTCGGAAAGGTTCCTTGCTGAGCACGTAAGCATCGACATCGGAGCAGGCGACTACTGTCGCAGTACGCGGCTCGCCCGTCAGGAGGGCCATTTCACCGAAGAAATCACCCTCGGTCAACCTTGTCACTTCGTGTCGTTCGCCGTTGCTTTCGAATATAACTTTGACGACCCCGGTCTTCACAAAGAACATGGAACCGCCCGCGTCCGCCTGCCGGATGATCGTCTCTCCGGCCGCAAATGTCACCGGATGCAGGATGCTCGCAATCGCCTGTTTATCGGCTAATTCGAGGTTCTCGAAGAGTCCGGCCTTCTTCACGAAGGCAAGCCGGGAAGCGTCAGCGGCGACGGAGTCCTCGCGCGGAGCTCGAGCAATACGGACGTCACGAATCGGGAAGGGGATGTTAAGGCCGGCCCGCTTGAGCCGGTAGTACAGAAGAGTGGCAAACTCGTCGATGATCGGGTCGCTCCGTGAAAAGTCGTCGATCCAGAAACGGCAGGCGTAGTTAATGGCAGAGTCACCGTATTGAGTCAGAAGGGTATCGGGCGCCGGTTCCCGGAGAATCGACGGAATGGCGGCGCACGTCTCAACCGCTATTTGTTTTATCAGGTTTGGCGGGACGTCGTAGCTCAGACCTATCGTGAAGCTCATCCGCTGGACCGGCGATGGCTTCGAGAAGTTGACGACGGTGTCCTTCGACACCATGCTGTTCGGGATAACGACGAATTTCCCGGACTTGGTCCTCATTTTGGTGGCTCGCCAGGTCACTTCGGCGACACGTCCTTCGTAGTCGCCTGCCTTGATCCAGTCTCCGACTCCAAATGGCTTTTCAACCTGGATCGCGAGCCCGGCAAAGAGGTTGCCCAGCGTGTCTTGAAGAGCGAGGCCGAGGACGAGGCCGCCGATGGCCGACGTTGCGAACAGCCTCTCGGGAGCCACGGAAGTGGCGATCAGGACAAATGCGCCGACCACCACCGCATCCTGGACGATCCTGGGATAACGGTCCGAGATCTTTTCCTGTTGGAAGGGGTTGAACAGCAGCGCCGCGATGGCGTTGATAGTGGCCAGCGCGACCAGCAAGATCCCGATGTCGGACGGCAGGTCAAATTGTGCCTTGGTTTCGGGCGGCAGTTGAGAGTGAAGCGCGTAGTAGTACGAGGCTATGTCGTAGGCGACACCGGCAACGATGAGGAGCAGGCTGAAGCGCAGTTTCCTGCGTATGAAGCCGTTCCTCGTGATTGCCTGAACGGGGAGGAGGACCGCTGCCAAGGCAATCACGAGGACCAGGTAAATGACGAAAGAACCAGACCAGTTCATTCTTTGTCTACTTAAGGCCGGGAACCGACGTTGGGCCTATTTCAATTTCCCATCCGCCCGGAACTTTTGCACATCAGCGGGCGTTACCGTCACTGCGACGGGGGCGGGGTTTTTCGGCTTATCCGATTGGGCCGCCTTCGGGTCCTCTTTGCCGACTCCTCGGCCGGCTCCTGCACCCGTAACCTCGCCTGACTCCTTCTTCTCGCCCGAACCGAAAGGATTCTTCAGTCGCCCGACCGAGAACCCGCTTTTCTTTTTCTCTTCCGGCTTGGCGGTTTGCTGCTGCCCTGCTTGCTGATTCTGCGCCTTGGGGTCCTTGGTCTGAGAACCCGCAAGTCCCCGCGATCCCTGAACCGTCGCTTCTTCCGCGCTCGGCTTCTCGAGTTGATACTTGATGAATTCATGCAGCCGCTCGGGCAGTGCGGCGGTTGCCTGCTCAGCCAGTTTCTCGGATTTGATCTGGGCCTGGAGTTTGTCAATCCTCTCCTGGGTCTCAGGATGGGAGGAGAAAAGCCCCGCCTTCGCACTGGCCGACTCGTTTTGACCTTTCAGCGTCTGAAGAAAACCACCCAGCCCCTGAGGCGTATAGCCACAGGCGGCGGCAAAGCGCACGCCTACGCGGTCGGATTCCAGTTCTTCGGCCCTCCCGAATCCCTGGAGCAGCGCGTCGGTCGTCTTGTCGACAATCTTGGCAAAGACTTCGGAATTGGCCGTAAGGCTGCTCTGATCCTCGGCCAACTCGATGCCTTTCATCTTCTGAAGTCCCTTCAGCGTATGTTTCTCGGTAACGTGACCAATTTCATGGCCGAGCACACCCGCCAATTCGGCTTCGTCCTTCATCGCCGCCAGGGCTCCGCGTGTGATGTGAATCAGGCCCCCGGGGGCCGCGAACGCATTGATCGCGTTGGAATCAAGAATTATGAACTGATAGGGAAGGGCAGGCCTTGTCGTCCTTTGCGCGACCACCAGACCAACCAAGGTGACATAGCGATGAGCGTCCGCATCCTGCTGAACGCCGTAATTGGTTCGGATCTTCTCGCTGACCGCTTTTCCCAAGGCAATCTCGTCCGCCTCGGTTATCTGGAGATCAGAGATCTTCTTGGCTTTCTTGAGTACTTGTCCGAGCTTCCCAAACTGAGCCTCTACCTGGACTGTAGAAGTGATAAGGAAGGCCAGCGAAAACGTGAGCAGCACACCGACCCTTTTCATGAAACCTCGCTTTCTGACCCCACCGGCGCCCATTCTAACAGGTTTCGTTGGCGGCCTAAGCACCATTTAGAGAGCCCGGGTAGCGGGTCGGATACGAAGGACCTGAAGGACCTGAGACACACCGTTCTCCCCGGTCCTTCGGGTCCTTCGGGTCCTTCACGTCCTTCAGGTCCTTCGTATCCGACCCGCTCTGCAGGGCTATAATACACGCCCATGTGGGCAGGGTTGTTGGCTTCCAAATGGTTTCGTTGGGTGCTCTTGTCACTGGCTGCCGCCGGATTGTCGGGGGTGCTCGCCACTCTCCCCTTTTTTCAGACCCTCGAGCTGAAGACCCTGGATTACAGGTTTCAGTTGCTGGCCGGGGAATCGACCGCAACGCCCGAAATCGTGATCGTGGATGTGGATGACTACAGCATTAAATTCCTGGAACCGGAAGTCGGTCGATGGCCGTGGCCGCGGAATGTCTACGCCATTCTTGTTGATTACATGCGCCAGGCGGATGCCAAGCTGGTCCTTTTCGACCTTCTGTTGACGGAATCCGACAAGCAGAACCCGGAGGCCGACGCGGAGTTGGGCCGGGCGACCGAAGAATACGGACGGGTGATCCATGCGGCTCTTCTCGGAGAGCAGAACACCGGCGACCCGGACTGGGATACGGCCAAACAAAACTCGATTGCAGCAACCGGTCGGTTCCCCGAGTATATCGGCCTCGACCTTCCGACTCCGGCCGTACGTCGAAGGCCACGAGCCATCGGGCACGTCGCGATGAGGCTGGACGCCGATGGCCCCTGGAGGCGCTCGCTCCCCCTGGCCCGTTTTCGTGATCGCCTGCTTATCTCTCTTCCTCTTGCCGCCGCGACTGTGGTCCAGGGGCTTGAACTAAAGGACATTCAAGTCGCCGACCATGAGATACGGGTCGGTTCTGTCCGTGCTCCGCTGGATCGCGACTTGCGTTTGCCCATCTGGTTCAACGGCCCGCCTGGTTCCTATCGCCGCTATTCTTTCGCGCAGGTCTTCTATTCAGCCATTCAACTCGAGGAGGGACAGAAGCCCGGTCTCGATCCGGCGCTGTTTCGCGGGAAGATCGTCCTTCTGGGGGTAACGGGCTCAGCTCTCCATGACCTTTTCACCACTCCGTACAGCGGAAGTGGCACGACTGCCGGAGATCGCAGCAAGGTGTTCGGCAAGATGCCGGGCGTTGAAGTGCAGGCGAACATCCTTGACAGCCTTCTCCATAACCGATTCCTGCGGCCTGTCCGGGCCTGGTACGCGGCTGCCCTGGTGATCGCCGCGACGGGCTTATCGCTCGGCGCTGTCCTCTTCCTGCCCCTGTGGGCTGCCGTACTGGTTCTGGCGGTAGTCCCCTCCGGCTACCTGGTGGTCGCTCTTCTGAGTTTTGGACGGCACGTCCAAATGCCGGTGCTACCGGTGATCCTTGGCTGGGCTTTCGCGCTTGCGATCGGGTACGTTTACCAGTATTGGATCGAAGGGGCCGAGAAACGCCGCATCAAGAAGATCTTTTCGCATTACGTGTCCCGCGACGTTTTTCACGAACTGCTGAATAACCCGAAGGCAGCGGCGCTGGGTGGTCGGCGCGTACTTGCAACCGTACTTTTCTCGGATCTGCGGGGTTTCACCACCCTGTCTGAAAAAACGGAGCCCGAGCTTCTGATCGGACAACTCAACGAGTATTTCTCCGCCATGGTGGAAGTAGTGTTTGAACATCGGGGGAC
Organism: Acidobacteriota bacterium; assembly: GCA_003819755.1. Taxonomy (GTDB): domain Bacteria; phylum Acidobacteriota; class UBA6911; order RPQK01; family RPQK01; genus RPQK01. The sequence goes on from RPQK01000161.1 coordinate 4,832, forward strand.
GGTCGATAAGTTCGTTGGGGACATGATCATGGCGCTCTTCAACGTTCCCCTGCCCGATCACGCGCACGCCGACAATGCGGTAAGGTGCGCAGTTGCCATGCAGCGGCGGCTGCTTGAGCTGAACGCCCGCTGGAGAGCGGAGGGGCGCTGTGAGTTCCACTCCGGGGTGGGGGTAAATACCGGGCAGATGATCGTCGGAAATGTCGGATCCGAATCGATTCGGAGCTACACCGTCATTGGGGACCAGGTCAACCTGGGCTCCCGGCTGGAATCACTGTGCAAGGAATACAAGGTGGAAATCATCATCAGCGAGCAGACCCGGGATCTGCTCCAGGACGACTACCCGGTGAGGGAAATCGGAGACGTTGTCGTCAAGGGCAAATCAAAACCGGTCGGAATTTTCAGCGTCGAGTGGAGGGAGTCGAAAGCCAAGGATGAAGGATGAAGGATGAAGGATGAAGGATGAAGAAGAGATCGTCGTTTTCCTTCATCCTTCATCCTTCATCCTTCCTCCTTCATCCTTTGATTCCTCCTTCATCCTTTGTGTTATCTCTCTATCGCCACGTACGTCGTAGCGCCCGCTCGGTTCACGAGCAGGAGGATAGGCTGATCCTTCGAGGCGCTCGAGAGCGCACTGCTCAATCCCCGCGTGTTGCGCACCGGCTTGCGGTTTACCTCCTGGATGACGTCGCCCCGAGCCAGGCCCGCTTCTGCGGCCGGGCTGCCGGGTTGCACCCCCACAACCAATGCTCCCTGGGCCGCGGATCCCAGTTGCAGCTGTTCGCGGATCTCGGGCGTCAAATCCTGGACCTGAATTCCGAGTACCGATGAGGAGCTCTCCGGCTCCTCCGGGGTTTCAGGCGCTCCTTCCTGTTCTTCGCCCGGCCGCGCAGTGAGGGGAACGGCGATCTCGCGTCGGCGCCCGTCTCGCATGACCTCGAGTCGCGCAGTGGATTCGGGAGCCAGGGCGGCGATTTTGAAGCGCAGTTCCCTGCTGTTGGTCACAGGTTCGCCGTTTAGCGATACGACGACGTCCCCGCGCTCCAGCCCCGCCTTGTCAGCCGGTCCACCCTCTTCGACGCCGCTGATCAGCGCTCCCCGGTTCTCCGAAAGGTTGAGTGCCTTTCGAATCGCCGGAGTCAGATCTTGAATATTCACGCCGAGATAGCCACGAACCACCTTCCCTTGCTTCACGATCTGGTCCATCACGCCTCGTGCCATGTTTACAGGGACGGCGAACCCGATGCCCACGTTGCCCGAGCTTCGGCTCAAGATCGCGGTGTTGATCCCGACAAGACGGCCGTCTTCGCCGATAAGTGCGCCGCCGGAGTTGCCCGGGTTAATGGCGGCGTCCGTCTGGATGAAATCCTCGTATCCGGTGATACCTAGCTCGCCGCGACCGGTGGCACTGACAATCCCCATCGTGACCGTTCGGCCTACCCCAAACGGATTCCCGATCGCCAGAACGAACTCCCCGATTCGGACGTTCTTGGAATCGCCCAACGCGATGGGCTTGAGGCTATCGGCCTTCGACAGCTTCAGCACGGCGATGTCAGTTGCCGGATCCGTACCCAGAATCTTGGCACGGTACTCCTTGCTTTCATCGAAGATAACCAGCACTTCGCTGGCCCCCTCGACCACATGGTTATTGGTCAGGATGAGCCCATCGGCGGAGACGACGACTCCCGATCCCAGACCCTGTTCCCTCCGCTCCTGCGGGGCTTGAGACTGGCCTCCGAAGAAACGCTGGAAAAACGGATCGTCGAAGAATGGCATCTCCGATGCCTCCGCTCTTACCACCCGGGTGGAGGTGACGGTGACAACCGAGGGCAAAGCCGCCTGAACCACAGAGGCGAAGCCAGTGTCGAATGACACCCGCTCAGACGCGGAGGAATCCTGGCTGGTGGCGACGAACTGGGGGGCGAGGCCCGTCGGCCAGTTCAGGGCCATAACGACACCAATCAAAATGCCGGCCGCCACAGCGACCAAAATGGCTACGCGCGGCCGGATGAAACCGGAGCTACTTCTGAAATTCATCTTTCCTCCTTCGGATACCGGAGATCTTTGAGATTCCTGTAAGCCCGGAAAAAGCTGAGGAACAGCGCTTAACGAAAAAGAGGCGGGACCTACTTAAATTTTAGTCCAGCAGGTGGGAATTCAGAAGTGGGGAGGATCCGCAAGCGGTTGCACAGGACGTGGAGGGACAGAGCCGCTCCGCAATAAAGCGCTACGCTTGCGGCTCTGTCCTCTACGTCCTGTGCGGCTCGGTGCTCATGCGGAGCAGAACCTACGGTTCCGCGGAGATACTTGCCTCTGCTTTGCTGCCTTCCTCGGCCGGTTCCACCGTCTCGCGGTAGTCGCAGGCCTTGTTAGGGCAGTATCTGAGCAATCCTTGTTTTTTGGTGAAGCGTTCGAGGATGTAAGGACCGCCGCAGTGCGGACATTGCTGCGCTATGGGCTTGTCCCAAAGGACAAATCGGCACTTGGGATAATTGCTGCAGCTGTAGAAGTTCTTGCCGCGCTTGGATCTTCTCTGAAGCAACTCGCCCTGGCCGCACTCGGGGCAGGTGACCCCCGTTGTCTCGCGCTTGATGTACTTGCACTCCGGATACCGTGAGCAGGCAGTGAATTCCCCGAAGCGACCGTGCTTCACCACGAGGTTAGCGCCGCACTGCGGGCACAACTCCTCGAGCGGCTTGTCGGCGTGAACTTTGGTTTCGCCCTTGACCCGGACGATCTTCCGCGTGTTCCGGCAATCGGGATAACCCGAGCAGGCAAAAAAATCACCGTACCGGCCTTTTTTGAGCACCATGGGCTGGCCGCACTTGTCGCAGGGGTCGGTCGCCGGCGCCTCGGCGTCAGGAGCAGCGGGGGAGACCTCTTTAGAGAGTTCCTGGGTATTCTTGCAGGCCGGATAATTGCTGCAGGCGAGGAACTTCCCGAAGCGTCCCCACTTGATCACCATCTCGGAGCCGCACTTGCTGCACTGAATGCCGGTCGGTGTCTCCTCCTTCTTGAGATTCTTCATTTCGACCTTGGCTTGCTGCAGCTCCCGTGCGAATTCCGAATAGAACTCCTTCAGAGTGTGGACCCAGTCTTCATGCCCGTTCTCGATTTCGTCCAGATTCTGCTCGAGCTTCGCGGTGTAGTCATAATCGAAGATCTCGTCGAAGTGGGCGACGAGAAGATCGGTCACCACTTCTCCGATTTCGGTCGGTAGAAACCGTGCTTCGGTGTCTTTTTTGACATACTCCCGGTCCACGATCACCGAGACTATCTGGGCGTAAGTAGACGGCCGGCCTATACCCCTCTCCTCGAGCGCTTTCACCAGGCTCGACTCGGTGTAACGCGGAGGCGGCTGCGTGAATTTCTGTTCGGGGAGGATCTTCTGGACCTTCAGCTTTTCGCCGACTGTCATCGGCGGGAGCAGGCCGGACTCTTCGCTGTCGGCCGGAGCTTCGTCCTGACCCTCCTGGTAGAGCCTCAAGAAACCGTCGAATTTGAGCACCGACCCGATCGCCCGAAACAGAGTCTTTCCCGCCTCGATATCGACCTGGGTTTCGTCAAACAGGGCCGGGTTCATTTGAGAGGCAACGAACCTCTTCCAGATCAGCTCGTAGAGCCGGTACTCGTCCCGGCCAAGATACTGGCTTACCTGCTCGGGCTGGCGGAGCACCGAGGTCGGGCGAATGGCCTCGTGCGCGTCCTGAGCACCCTTGCGGCCTTGATAAATGATTGCTTTGCCGGGCAGATACGGTTCCCCGTAACTCTCCTTCACGAAGTCGCGGACTTCGCTAAGAGCACTCTCCGCCACGCGGGTCGAATCGGTTCGCATGTAGGTAATCAGGCCAACCAGGCCTTCGTCGCCGGCTTCTATACCTTCATAAAGGCGCTGCGCAAGCGTCATGGTCTTTTTGACCGAGAACCGAAGCTTGCGATAGGCCTCCTGTTGGAGCTTGCTTGTGATGAAAGGCGGGACAGGGCGTCGCTTCTTCTCTTTCTTCTCAATCGAACTGACAACGAAATCCGACTTCCGAAGTTGCTCCAAAAGCCCGTCTGCTTCTTCCCGGTTTGAGATCTTGAACTTTTTGCCGTCGTGTTTGACCGCACGGCCCGTAAAGACGGGCGGGACGGAGGCCTCGAAAAGCGCGGAGAAGTTCCAGTACTCCTCTGGCACAAAAGCCCGGATCTCCCGTTCCCGGTCCACAACCAACCTGAGTGCGACTGACTGGACCCGTCCTGCGGACAGTCCTCCCCGGACCTTCTGCCACAAGAGGGGACTGATCTTGTAGCCGACTAGGCGATCCAGGATTCGGCGGGTCTGCTGAGCAGATACCTTGTTACGGTCGATGGCGCCCGGATGTTTGAAGGCTTCGATGATGGCGCCCTTGGTTATTTCATTGAAGAGAACCCGGTAAACGGTTCGGTCTTCGCGCCCGTTCAGTTCTTCGGCGAGATGCTGGCAGATCGCCTCTCCTTCACGGTCGGGGTCGGCGGCCAGATAGATGATTTCCGACTTCTCGGCGGCCCTCTTCAACTCCCGGACGACTTTCTCTTTGCCCGGAATGACCCGGTACGTCGGCCGAAAGTCGTTCTTGATATCTACACCCAGAGCACGGGCGGGCAAATCCTTGATGTGTCCCGCGCTGGCTCTGACCTGGTAGTCTTTGCCTAAATATTTCTCTATCGTCTTCGCCTTGGCTGGCGATTCCACGATGACTATTGCTTTAGCCATTCGAAATTCCCACCCCCAACAGATCTATAACACAATCTGCCCGACAACGACAGCGAGGCGGGCGCGCAAGAGAGACCGCGATCCGGGCGGGCACGGGGTTTCGATACAGCGCAAAAAACGCGCCACTCAACCGCCGTGCTCACCCTGCCCGCTCTTGCCTCCGCGACACTCGGCGCCCGAGTAGCCGAGACCGGACGCCGACAAAATGAGGCACAAGGTTGAGGCGGGCACGGCGGTTGAGTGGCGCGTATTTGGCGCTGTATCGAAACCCCGTGCCCGCCTTAACCGCTCGTACCCACGTCGGCGCTTCGATCTCCGAAGCTACTGCGCGGACATCCAATCCGTTTTGCCTACACCCGGCAATATTGCCTTCCGGGCAGTTGGCGGATTAAGCCCTTCATCTCAAGACGCAGCAGAGACTGGTTGAGTTGCGGCAAATCTAGCTTTGCTTTCCCCAGCAGAGCGTCAAAAGGAACCGAATCATCCAGCGGGAGAATACCAAGCAGGCTCTCCTCCTCTGGGCCGAGCCCCGATACTTCAGGCTTTTCCTGGCCGGCACCGGGCTCAGTCCTTTGCAGCTGGTCCAGGACATAGACCGGCAGGGTCTCCAGTACGTCCTGCCTGTCGAGTACGATCCTCGCGCCCTGCTTGATCAGGTAATTGGGGCCGTAACTCCCGGGGCTGGTTATATTTCCCGGCACCGCCCAGAGCTCGCGATTCTGTTCGAGAGTCAATCGAGCCGTAATAAGGGACCCCGAAAACTCGGAAGCCTCAACGATGACGGTTCCGTAGCTCAGACCGCTGATGATCCGGTTCCTTATCGGAAAGTTCTGCGGAGCCGGAAAAGTCCCTATCGGAAACTCGCTCACGATACACCCTTTCTCGCGGATACGCTCGTATACCTTCCGATTCTCTCTCGGATAGGCGATGTCGACCCCGTTGCCCATCACCGCCACGGTCTTCCCGCCTGCTTCGAGGGCGCCCACATGCGCAAAGCCGTCCACCCCCCTGGCGAGACCGCTGACGACGACCAAGCCGGTGGCCGCCAACTCCCTGGCGAGTTTCTGGGTCACCTGACGTCCGTAGACCGAGGCTCGCCGGGCGCCGACGATGGCGACGGCCGCCTCTTGGGCCATCCGGAAGTCGCCCAAGCTGTACAAGACGACCGGCGGATCGAAAATAGTCCTCAGGAGATGCGGATACACATCATCAGCCAATGAGGTGACAGCGATCCCCTTCGCCTGGGCTCCGGCCAGAGTCGTCTCGGCGGATTTCCTCGCCCAGCCCCCGGCAATCCAGCTCGTTATGTCGTCTGAAAGGGAACAGCGGGACAGTTGAGAGCGCGGCAGCTTGAAGAGGTTGGAGGGAAGTCCTCCGTGCTGTCGGGTCAATTGGTGGATTCGGGTGGTGCCGAGGCCGGGCACCATTGACAAGGCCAGATAATAAAAGGTTTCGTTATTCATCCCACTAGCTATAACGCTCGAGTTGAAAAATCTACGAAAGAAAATTTTCAGGGCGGTCGCGGCCCTTGAATGGCATTTACCTTTTTTCCGGTGCCGGCGACGAGTCGGTGCCACCAGCCGCGGCGGTTGAGTGGCGCGCTTTTGGCGCTGTATCGAAACCCCGCGTGTGTACGCGCCCTAAACGCCCGATCAACGCGTACACACGCGGGGTTTCGATACAGCGCCAAAAGC
>RPQK01000162.1 GCA_003819755.1 Acidobacteriota bacterium
CCCATCGAGGCGAGAGCCTGGTGGTGGCGGGAGAATACGAAAGTCCCGCGGTCCATGCGGTCGCTCACCGCCTGAATTCCCTGCTGGGGAATGTAGGACAAACGGTTACATTCGCTGAGGCGCCGGAAACGGACGACATGCCGACGGTCACCGACTCTCTGCGTCAACTCGCAGCCGACATGGCGGCCGGTCGAGTCGATACCCTGATCATGATCGGGACCAATCCGGTGTATGACGCCCCGGCCGACCTCAATTTCGCCCAGAATCTGCAAAAGGTCAGGTTGAAAGTCCATATGAGTCTCTACGTTGAGGAGACGTCGCGACTTTGCGACTGGCACCTCCCGGAGACTCATTATCTTGAGCAATGGAGCGACGCCCGGGCCTTTGACGGGACGGTTTCCATCATTCAGCCTCTGATTGAGCCGCTCTTCGAGGGGAAGTCTCCGCACGAATTGCTCGCGGTCCTGACCGGTTCTCCGCGCACGGGGCACGACGTCGTTCGAGCCTACTGGCAGAAGGCGAGACCCGGGGCAGATTTCGAACGCTTCTGGGTGAAAGCCCTAAACGACGGCATAGTCGAAGGAACGGCGTTTGCCGAGGTCCAACCGACAGCGGGAAAGGGCAGCCAGGCACAGGCACGGGGCCTCGATACAGCTCAAACAGCGCGCCAGTCAACCGCCGCGCCGGCAGCGGGCCGCGGTCAGCCGCCAGCGGATTCCGCCGGGCTGGAAATCGTCTTCCGGCCGGACCCGAGCATTTACGACGGTCGGTTCGCCAACAACGGCTGGCTGCAGGAATTGCCCAAACCAATTACGAAATTGACCTGGGATAACGCGGTTCTCCTCTCACCTGCCCTGGCAGAAAAGCTGGGTGTGAGTAATGAGGACGAAGTCGAGTTGCAGTACCAGGGAAGAAAAGTAAAGGGACCCGCCTGGGTGGTGCCTGGCCACGCCGACGGGTGCGTAACCGTTCACCTGGGATACGGTCGAGAGACGTCAGGGCGTGTCGCGAACGGGGCCGGCTTTAACGCGTATGCGATCCGTACTGCGGATAGTCCCTGGTCCGGCGGCGCGCTGCAAGTAAGGAAGACCGGAAAGAAGATCGGTCTCGCCTGCACGCAAGGACACTGGAGTCTGGAAGGACGCACCCACGTTCGGGCGGGAACGCTCGCACAATTTCGCGAGAATCCCGAGTTCGCACACGAGGTGGAAGCGGCCGAGCATCCACCGGCGAACCTTTATCCCGAGTATGACTACCGGGGCGAAAACGCCTGGGGAATGTCGATTGATATGACGGCCTGCCTTGGCTGCAACGCCTGCGTGGTCGCCTGCCAGGCCGAGAACAATGTGCCGGTCGTGGGGAAGGTGGAGGTGATCCGCCAGCGCGAGATGCACTGGCTGCGAATCGACCGCTACTTCACCGGAGATCTGGTTAATCCCGAGGTCCTCCACCAGCCGATGCTGTGCCAGCACTGTGAAAAGGCGCCCTGCGAGGTCGTCTGCCCGGTCGCCGCAACGGTTCACAGCGACGAAGGCCTGAACGAGATGGTCTACAACCGTTGCGTCGGGACCCGCTACTGCTCGAACAACTGTCCTTACAAGGTCCGCCGTTTCAATTTCCTGGAATACGCGCGAGAGAAGAAGGAATCGCCTTCTCTGAAGCTGTTGAACAATCCCGACGTCACAGTCCGTGACCGCGGCGTTATGGAGAAGTGCACGTACTGCGTCCAGCGGATCTCCGCCGCTCGCATTGCAGCCAAGGAAGAAGACCGGCCCATTCGCGAGGGCGAAATCGTAACGGCCTGCCAGGCGGCCTGCCCGACGCAAGCAATCGTCTTTGGGAACATCAACGATCCGAACAGCGAAGTCGCGAAACGGAAGAAGCTTCCGCTGAACTACGCGGTCCTCGGTGAATTGAACGTCCGGCCGCGGACCACCTACCTGGCAGGCCTGAAGAACCCGAATCCGGAATTGGAGTCAGAGACATAAATGGCAACCGTCGAGCAACCGAAATCCAATGCCGCTAAGGCAACCGAGTACGAACACCCTGCCCCGGTGCTGCGCGGCGAACACGACTACGGGTCGGTCACGGACAAGATCAGTGGAATCGTTCTCACCCGCCACACGCCCCGCAGCTGGTTCCTGGCTTTTGGCGTGGGTTTCCTGCTCCTGATGATGTTCCTGACGGCGGTTACCTATCTGCTGTTCGTAGGAACCGGGATCTGGGGAATCAACGTCCCGGTGGCATGGGGTTTTGCGATCATCAACTTCGTCTGGTGGATCGGTATCGGCCACGCCGGAACTCTCATCTCCGCCATTCTGCTCCTAATGCGGCAGGAATGGAGGACGTCGATCAACCGGTTTGCTGAGGCAATGACCCTGTTTGCGGTCGCCTGCGCCGGCCTTTTTCCCGTCCTGCACATGGGCCGACCGTGGCTGGCGTACTGGATGCTTCCCTACCCCAACACCATGAACCTATGGCCGCAGTTCCGCAGTCCGCTGATCTGGGACGTTTTCGCAGTTTCCACGTATGGCACAGTGTCGTTCATGTTCTGGTTTGTAGGGCTCATTCCGGATTTCGCGACCATGCGCGACAAGGCGCAGCATCCGGCCCTGCGGATGTTCTACGGCCTGCTCGCCATGGGTTGGCGGGGTTCGGCGGTCCACTGGCATCGCTATGAGACAGCCTATCTTCTGTTGGCTGGCCTGGCCACCCCCCTGGTCGTCTCGGTGCACACGGTCGTCAGCTTTGATTTCGCGGTATCGGTGATTCCAGGGTGGCACACCACCGTTTTTCCCCCGTACTTCGTGGCCGGCGCCATTTACTCAGGGTTCGCTATGGTTCTGACCCTGGTGATTCCGATCCGAGCGATCTACGGCCTCGAGGACATCATCACGGTCCGCCATCTGCGAAACATGGCGAAAGTGATGCTGGCAACCGGCCTGATTGTCGCGTACGGCTACCTGATGGAGATCTTCATGTCGTGGTACGGGGCGAACAGTTACGAGCAATTTGTGACGAGAAACCGGATGCTCGGTCCTTACGCCCCCGTTTTCTGGTCGCTGATTCTGTGCAATATCCTGGTGCCGCAACTGCTCTGGTCTCGCCGCGTCCGGGACAACGTGGCGGTCCTGTTCGTCATCGCGGTCGTAGTGAATATCGGCATGTGGCTGGAACGCTACGTCATCGTGGTGACGAGCCTTCACCGGGATTACCTGCCCTCCTCGTGGGGCATGTATGGAGGCACCATCTGGGACTACATGACCTTTGCCGGAACCATCGGACTATTCCTGTCGCTCCTCTACCTGTTTATCCGAGTGTTGCCGATGATCTCCATTTTTGAAGTGAGGCATCTTATTTCCACGCACAAGAAGCCAGCGGAGTAATGCAATCATGGACGAGAGACCGTTAACGGGGCCGGGCGAGACAACCGCGGTGGTCGGCCACCGCGCGTCCGCGGCCACAAGGATCGAACCTCGGATATACGGACTGATGGCGGAGTTCGAGACGCCTGATCAACTACTGCGCGCGGCCCGGGCGGCCAGGGAAGCAGGATACCGGACAATGGACGCCTTCTCGCCCTTCCCGATTGAGGGCCTGCATGAGGAGGTCGGTTTTCACCGGACACGGCTCCCGGCCATCGTCTTGATCGCCGGGACGGTCGGCGCACTGACGGGGTTCGGGTTACAGTACTGGGTATCGAAGATCAGCTACCCGCTTAATATTGGCGGTCGACCGCTCAACAGCTGGCCTTCTTTTATCCCGGTCACATTTGAAATGACGATCCTGTTCGCAGCCTTGTCGGCCGTCATCGGGATGATTGTACTCAACGGCCTGCCAATGCCGTATCACCCGGTCTTTGGCGCCCCTCGGTTTGCGCAGGCCTCTCAGGACCGGTTTTTTCTCGCTATCGAGGCGGAGGACCCGAAGTTCGACCGGGAAGAAACCAAGGCGTTTCTTGAAAGTCTGAACCCATCTGCCGTGAGTGAAGTGGATCTGTAACCCGTGAAAGAAGGTGGAAGAACACGCGGAAAGAGGCGCCGCGGGGTTTTCGATACGACGCGCCACAGGACGGCGAGTCACTCAACCGCCGCCGGCGGAAGAAAACTGAAGAAACACATGCGCGAAAGAACGCGAAACATAGTCTGGTTGGGCATGCTCCTAACGATCGTGCTCGGAGCCGCTTGCCGTAACGGGATGCGGGACGGGGCGAGGACGAAGCCGCTCGAATCAACCCAGTTCTTTGCGGACGGGCGCTCGGCGCGTCCTTTGGTGGATGGAACAGTCGCGCGCGGCTACGCCATGGTGAGTGACGAGGAGGAGTACCTGCGAACGGGAAAGATCAAGGGACAACTGGGGAACCAGATGCCTTTCCCTTTGACCCGCCAGGTGTTGGAAAGGGGTCAGGACCGATTTACCATTTTCTGCACACCGTGCCACGATCACCTGGGCAACGGCCAGGGAATGATCGTCCAGCGCGGGTTGGCCCGTCCACCCTCCTACCATATCGACCGGCTCAGACAGGCGCCGCTCGGGCATTTCGTTGACGTGATGACGAACGGCTTCGGGGCGATGTACCCCTACGCCTATCGCATTGCGCCCCGAGATCGGTGGGCGATCGCGGCCTATATCCGGGTCCTGCAACTGAGCCAGGGGACAACGGTAGCAGACGTGCCGGAGGACCAACTGTCCAAACTCGAGGAGATGGAAGAGTGATGAACGCAGAGGTCTCACGCATCGATCTTGACAGGATTCAGAAGTGGGCGCTGATTGTCGGGGGTCTGGCTGCTATCGTATCCGTTGCCGGCGCCTTTCTGGATCCGCGTCAGTTCTTCCATTCGTACTTGTTGGCTTTTCTCTTCTGGCTGGGGATCACGCTCGGCTCGGTTGCCGTCCTCATGCTCCATCACCTGGTCGGCGGCATGTGGGGATTTGTGATTCAGCGGGTTCTGGAAACCTCCGCCCGACTGCTCCCTCTCATGGCCCTGCTCGTCATACCGATCCTGATTGGGCTTCCCTTCCTGTACGAATGGACCCATAGCGACCATGTCGACCCGGCCCTGGAACACAAAAGTCTTTACCTTAACACACCGTTTTTCGTGATCCGGTCGGTGATCTACTTCGCCGTCTGGATCCTGTTGGCCTACCTGCTGACCCGGTGGTCGCGACAAGTCGACGAGACCGGCGATGGCGGACTCGTTGCAAGGATGGAAAAGCTGAGTGGCCCTGGGCTTGTTATCTATGCCATTACTATGAGCTTCGCGGCCGTCGACTGGGTCATGTCGCTCGAGCCGCACTGGTACTCGACCATTTTTGGAATGGCTTTCATGGTCGGGCAGGGGCTGTCCGCGCTCGCGTTTGCGGTCGTGGCGGTGCGGGTCCTGTCGGACCGAAAGCCTCTGGCCCAAATCATCCTGCCGAAGCAGTTCCATGACCTCGGAAACCTGTTGCTCGCTTTTGTCATGCTCTGGGCGTACATCGCCTTTTCTCAGTTCCTGATCATCTGGTCGGGGAATATCCCTGAGGAAGCAGTCTGGTATCAACACCGTCTGCAGGGAGGGTGGCAATGGATCGCGCTGGTGTTGATCACGTTCCACTTTGGCGTCCCGTTTCTCCTGCTTCTCCAGAGTCGGGCAAAAAAGAGGGCGTCCATCCTTTCAAAAATAGCGATCGGCCTGCTGTTGTTCCGCGTGGTTGATCTTTTCTGGATCGTCGCACCCGCCTTGCATCGCGAGAGTTTCTTCATCCACTGGCTGGACATCGTCATCCCGGTTGCGGTTGGCGGCATCTGGCTCGGCGCGTTTGCCTGGCGCTTGAAGGGGACCTCGCTTCTGCCATTACGTGATCCGAGGCTGGTCGAGGCTCTCAGTTACCGGGAGGAGGCCGCACTATGACTCATCATCCCGAGCACCACGAGGGGGCGGACCGGCCAGACGTCGGCTACGAAACCACTGACGCGAACTCTAAGATCCTCGCTTACGCCTTTGCCGGTCTCGCGGGGCTGCTCATTTTCGTCTTCGTGGCTATGTGGCTACTGTTCGTCTTTTTCGACTGGCGGAGCACCGAGCCTCAGAGTAAGAGCCAGTGGACCAACTCGGATTACCGGCCACCGGAGCCTCGCCTGCAAGCCTCGCCGTATAAAGATCTCAAGCAGGAGCAGGCCCGGGAACGTCAGTTGATGCAGAGCTACGGCTGGGTTAATAAAGCTTCTGGAATAGTGCGCATCCCGGTAGGACAGGCCATGGATATCGTGGCGAAGAACGGGCTGCCCCAACTCCCGCCAATCGGGGTTGTGGAGGACCCGCGAAACCCCCTTACAGATCCGGAGGCTGCGAAGACGCCCACGGCAACCGGCACGGACACTTCCAAGCCGGCCGCCCCATTTGGCGGGCCGGCCGGCCGGCAGACACCCTCTTCCAGGCCGCGTCCGGGAACCGGACCAACTCAACAGAATCAGCCGGATGGAGGAAACAGGAACCCCTAATCTTGCGTCCTGTCCTTTAAGAGTAAAAGAACATGATTATTGCTTTTTTTGTCATCGTCCTTCTGCTGGCGGGTGCTCCAGCCTATGCCCAGGGCCTGACCGCGGCCCAGGTACCGTCTAACCTGAGCGAGGTTCGAATCGATCAGAAACTCGACTCTCAGGTCCCCCTCGACCTTCAGTTTACGGATGAAACGGGGAAGGTCGTGAGACTGGGTGACTTCTTCGGACGGAAACCCGTCGTCCTTTCCCTGGTCTACTACGAATGCCCAATGCTCTGCACGCTTATTCTCAACGGCATGTTGGGCTCCTTCAAAGCCTTGAGTTTCGATGTGGGTGAGGAGTTTGAAGTGGTCACGGTGAGCTTCAATCCCAAGGAGACTCCGTCACTCGCATCGGCAAAAAAGAAACAATATCTCGGCAGGTACAACCGCCCGGAAGCCGAGAAGGGATGGCATTTCCTGACCGGCAAGGAGGATCAGATTGCCCGGCTGGCCGATGCCGTCGGTTTCAGGTACACCTACGACCCGAAGACCGAGCAGTACGCGCACGCGAGCGGCATCATGGTCCTTACTCCCAAAGGTCACGTTGCCCGCTATTTCTATGGAATTGAGTACGCGCCTCGCGACATGAGACTGGGACTGATCGAAGCTTCGGCCAATAAGATCGGATCACCGGTCGACCAGATCCTATTGTACTGCTTCCATTACGACCCGTTGACAGGGAAGTACGGGATGGTCATTCGGAATGTTCTGCGGCTGGCCGGTCTCGCCACTGTCCTCCTGCTGGGAGGATTCATCACGTTAATGCTGGCCCGTGATCGGGCGAAGAAGAAATTGGAAAGCCAGATGAAGACGGTTTGACCGTTCACCGTTCACCGTTCAACGTTCACCGTTCTCCGTTCGACGTTCACCGTTCAACGTTCAACGTTCGGGCTGGCGGGGAGAACCGCGAAGCCCAAAAACGCTGAACGGAGAACGGTGAACGGTGAACGGTAGGCAAGAGGAGTATGTTCGAGAACTTTCCGCTGTTTCCACCACAGGCATCGACAATCGCCGGGGAAGTGGATCTTTTGTTCTTTTTCCTCATCGCTGTCTCCGCCTTCTTTACGGCGCTCATCTACCTGATGGTCACGATCTTCGCAGTTCGCTATCGCCGTCGCTCCTCCGAGGAAATTCCCAGGCAGAACCTCGGCTCGCTGCAGTTGGAGATCTTCTGGTCGGTCGTCCCGCTCGTCATAGCGATGGTGATCTTCGGCTGGAGCGCCAGCCTTTACTTCAAGATGGTACGGGTGCCGGACAACGCCATGGATATCTACGTGGTCGGCCGACAGTGGATGTGGAAGTTTCAGCACCCGGAAGGCAACCGGGAGATCAACGAACTGCACGTCCCGACCGGCCGCCCGATCCGTTTGACAATGACGTCCGAGGACGTGATTCACAGCCTTTACGTGCCCGCTTTTCGGGTCAAGCTGGATGTGCTGCCCGACCGTTACCAAAGCCTCTGGTTTCAGCCCACGAAGCCTGGCACCTACCACCTGTTCTGCGCCGAGTATTGCGGGACCCAGCACTCGGGCATGGTCGGGAGCGTGATCGTCATGGAGCCTCGCGATTACGAGGCGTGGCTGGCTGGCGACGCTTCCGGAGGTTCGATGGCAGCCCGCGGTGAAAAACTCTTCAACCAGCTAGGGTGCGTCACGTGCCATGTTCCCGACGGACGCGGCCGTTGTCCGACACTGGTCGGGCTCTTTGGCAGGCCGGTTCAGCTGATCACCGGGGAGCAGGTGACGGCCAACGAAGCCTACATCCGGGAATCGATACTGCGGCCGAACGCCAAAATCGTGTCGGCCTTTCAACCGATCATGCCGACCTATCAGGGGCAGGTTTCGGAGGAAAGCATTCTTCAGCTCATCGCTTACGTGAAATCCCTCGCGCCGGCCCCCGGACAGACGGTGGGGACCGAGGGGAATATGCCGGGCGGAGCTGTGAGTCCAGGGAGCACGGGCCCGGCCCCTGGAACTGCGCCAGCGGCGCCATCTCAGAACAGGAGTAATCAATGAGCACACAGGTCGCAGGGAGACCTGAACGTCCCGAATTGGTTGCGGAGCCGCGGCCCAACTACCTGGCGAACGGGTACGGAATCAAGTCGTGGCTTCTGACCGTCGATCACAAACGGATCGCCATCCTTTATCTCGTCTCGATCACCGTCATGTTTTTCTTAGGGGGGGTGTTTGCCCTCCTGATTCGGTTGGAGCTCCTGACCCCTGCCGGCGACCTGATGGCAGCCGACATGTACAACCGCATGTTTACCATGCACGGGGTGGTCATGATCTTCTTCTTCCTGATCCCGTCGGTACCTGCCGTCTTGGGTAATTTCCTGGTACCGATGATGATCGGCGCCCGTGATCTGGCCTTTCCCCGCATAAATCTCCTCAGCTGGTACGTGTACATCGTGGGGGCCGGCTTCACTATTGCCGTGGTGATCTTTGGGGGTGTTGATACCGGTTGGACGTTTTACGCCCCACTGAGCACGATCTATTCGAACAGCAATGTCGCCCTCATGGGAATCGGCGTCTTCATCACCGGTTTTTCGTCAATTCTCACGGGTCTGAACTTCATCGTCACGATCCACAAGATGCGGGCGCCGGGTATGACCTGGTTTCGTCTCCCGCTTTTCATCTGGGCTCACTATGCGACCAGCCTGATCATGGTTCTGGGAACGCCGGTCCTGGCAATCGCGGTCGTCCTGCTGGCGGCCGACCGGATCTTCCAGATCGGCGTTTTTGACGCGCGACAGGGCGGCGATCCCCTGCTTTTCCAGCACCTTTTCTGGTTCTACTCGCACCCGGCCGTTTACATCATGATTCTGCCCTCCATGGGCGTGATCAGCGAATTGGTGACGTGCTTCTCGCGCAAGAGGATTTTCGGTTACACCTTTGTGGCGTTTTCCAGCCTGGCAATCGCCGTTTACGGCTTCCTCGTCTGGGGGCACCACATGTTCACGAGCGGGCAGTCGATTTACGCCGGGCTGCTTTTCTCGGTGCTTAGTTTTCTGGTCGCTATTCCATCAGCCATCAAGGTCTTCAACTGGAGTGCGACCATGTACAAAGGGTCGATTTCGTACGAAACGCCGATGCTATATGCTTTCGGCTTCATCGGCCTTTTTACTATCGGAGGCCTCACCGGCCTCTTCCTGGCCGCCACGAGCGTGGACGTCCATGTTCACGACACGTACTTCGTCGTGGCTCACTTTCACTACATCATGGTGGGCGGCGCCATCATGGGCTTCCTGGGCGGCATGCACTTCTGGTGGCCGAAGATCGTGGGCCGGATGTACCCGGAAGGGTGGGGTAAGTTCGCGGTACTGATGATTTTCGCGGGCTTCAACCTGACGTTCTTCCCGCAGTTCGTGCTCGGCTACATGGGAATGCCCCGTCGTTATCACGCGTATCCGGACGAATTCCAGGTTCTGAATGTCATGTCGACCGCGGGGGCGTCGATTCTGGGGGTCGGTTATCTCATCCCGATGGTCTACTTTCTATGGTCGCTGCGCTTCGGAGCGGTCGCTGGACCCAACCCTTGGGGAGCGACCGGGCTGGAATGGACGACGCCGTCCCCGCCGCCCACCGAGAATTTCGACGTCACACCGATAGTCACAGAAGAAGCCTATAGCTATTCGAAGGAGGAACCAGAAGTTGTCGGAGGTACCCAGTCCACTCGCGCATCACTTCGATGATCTGACGCAGCAAAAGGAGGCGACAACCCTCGGGATGTGGACCTTCCTCGTCACGGAGATCCTTTTCTTCGGGGGGCTCTTCGCCGGCTACGCGCAGTATCGCACTCTCTATCCGCAGGCTTTCGCCGCGGCCAGCCATCACCTGGACATCGTGCTGGGGACGATCAATACTGCCGTGCTGATTGCCAGCAGCTTGACAATGGTGATGGGAGTGCGGGCCGCGCAACTGGGCAGGCGAAAGCAGATTGTGATCTTTCTGCTGCTTACCATCGTGCTCGGACTCGTTTTCCTTGGCATCAAGGCCGTCGAGTACACGCACAAATACCACGAAGGGCTCATTCCCGGCCCGGGCTTCGCCCTGCAGGGCGAGGAGAGAATGCAGGTGCGTTTCTTCGCCTTCTACTTCCTCATGACCGGCATGCACGCCCTGCACATGGTGGTTGGGGTCGTTATCGTCGGCATGATCGCGTTCTTCGCATGGCGGGGCCGCTACTCGCCGGAGTACTACGGGCCGGTCGACGTTACCGGCTTGTATTGGCACTTTGTCGATATCGTCTGGATTTTCCTGTTTCCCTTGCTTTATCTGTTAGGAAGACACTGATGTCTGAGCATGTAATTCCAGTCAGAACATACTATGCCGTCTTCGCTGCGTTGCTGGCATTCACCGGGATTACGGTGGCCGTGGCGTTTCTCGATCTTGGGCCTCTGAGCACGGTGGTCGCACTGAGTATCGCGGTTCTGAAAGCGACGCTGGTGCTTTTGTATTTCATGCACCTGCGCTACAGCAGCAAACTAACCTGGATTTTTGTGGGAACCGGAATCTTCTGGTTCTTGATCCTGATCGCGTTCCTCTTTGCCGACGTGGCATCCAGGGGGTGGATCCCTCCGGCGGAAGGGTGGAACGTTCCGCGGTAGCAGGAGCAACCAGACACCTGGTAGGAAGGGCTTTTATTGTGGCCGGACTCTCCAGAGTCCGGCAGCCGGGCTTGTAAGCCCGGCGAAAACGCTGGTTGCAGCTCGCTCGTTCCCGCCG
>RPQK01000163.1 GCA_003819755.1 Acidobacteriota bacterium
CGCCGATGCTGCGGTTGCGGCCCGGGCGCTTCAGAGGCGCGGGGTTTCGATACAACTCGCCACAAAACGGCGAGTCACTCAACCGCCGCTCAATTGGGTGGTCCGCTTACTCTGCTCGCCTTGCTCCGCGTTGTGCGCGGCTCTGTGAGGTGGGTGCTATCGGTTCCGGCCGGGTCGCTCCGCTAAAAGACGCTGCGGCTCTGTGAGGTGGGTGCTATGGCAACAAAGAGGGGATACGGAGGAGGTGGGATTCGAACCCACGTGCCCGGCTCATCACCAGGCAACTCGATTTCGAGTCGAGCCCGTTACAACCACTTCGGTACTCCTCCGTACTGAGGAATCATCATTACAACGACTAAGGCCCGCCGAAGTCAAGTGTCTACACTGCTGGCTGCATCTCAGCCTATTATGATGGTATAGTACAAGCCTCAGTTGCGTGACAGGCCTCGGGCCCTGTGCAACATGTCCCTCGAATCATGTCAGGTCCGGAAGGAAGCAGCATTAAGAGGTAGCGCATGTGTGCCGCAGGTCACCCGAGGCCTGACCAGTAGAAAAGGAGCAGGAAGGCGCGGGGTTTCGATACAACTCGCTAAAAGGCGGCGAGTGACTCAACCGCCCGCTGACTTGGCCTGCCCGCGGCAATCTGCAATCATGTCCTATCAGGTTCTTGCGCGAAAGTGGCGGCCTCAGACCTTTGAAGAGGTGACGGGCCAGGAGACAGTCACCAAAACCCTTCAAAACGCCATCACCAGCGGCCGTATTGCTCACGCCTTCCTGTTTTCGGGAGTCCGTGGCGTCGGTAAGACAACCACAGCCCGCATTCTCGCCAAGGCGCTCAACTGCCATGAAGGCCCGACTCCCCGGCCTTGCGGCCAGTGTGTCTCCTGCTCGGAAATCGCCGCCGCCGGCAGTGTCGACGTCCTCGAGATCGACGCCGCATCCAATCGCCGAATCGACGATGTGCGCGAGCTGCGAGAGAGCGTGAGATACGGGACGGCACGGGACCGTTTCAAGGTTTTCATCATTGACGAAGTCCACATGCTGACAACCGAGGCGTTTAACGCGCTTCTTAAGACGCTGGAAGAGCCGCCGCCTCACGTCAAGCTGATCCTCGCGACCACTGAGCATCACAAGATCCCCGTCACGATTACGTCGCGCTGCCAGCAGTACGATTTCAAACCGATCCCATTCTCGCTGATCCTCGACCGGCTCGGCCTGATCTGCCGCGAAGAGGGAATCGAGATCGGGGATTACGGCTTGCGGGCGGTCACGTCTGTCGCCCAGGGGAGCATGCGCGATGCGCAATCGACTCTCGATCGGATCATCGCTTTCGCGGGCAACCGGGTCAGTGACGACGACGTCCGAAGTCTCCTGGGTGTCGTCGATGACAAACTGGTCTTAGCCACTTTTGACGCCATTCTCGCCGGGGACCGGGCTGCGCTGATACGGCAAAGTCAGGAACTGGCCGACCAGGGAATCGAACCGCTTAACTTCTGTCGGAAGCTCGTCGAACACGTCCGTAACCTGATGGTGTGTCGGGTGGCGGGCTGGGAAGAGAAACTTGTCAATCTGCCGGACACCGATAAAGAGTTGGTGCTGGCCCAGGCCGCCACGCTCTCGGAGATCGACCTGATCCGTTTCTACGACATCTTGAGCCGGACGGAGAGTGACCTCAAGTGGCATCTGCATCCCGCCATCCATCTTGAGATGTCCCTCGTCAAGCTTATTGAGCTGACGCATCTGCCTCTCTTGGAAGACGTGATCGGACAGATGCAAACGGGTGCAACCAAGCCGGCAGCTGTACCTGCCGCCCACCCTCCAGCAGCGCACCCTCCAGCAGCGCGCCCTCCGGCAGCGCATCCTCCATTGGCGGAACGGCCGACCCCGGCTCCCGCCGCTCGGCCGGTGACCGCGCCCTCGCCTCCGGTTCCCCCGAGCGAACCGAGAACGGCTCCGGTTCCGGCTTCCGAAGGATCACAGGAACAGCACCGAGATCCAGCAATCAATCATCTGATGACCGCTCTCCAACAGCAGCATCAGTTTCGCATCTATGGCGCCTTGCTTGAGGCCGAGACCAGCCAAGCCCTGAGTCTGGACCGAGGGACGCTGCGGGTGCGGGTTTCCTCCACCACGCATGCGAAGACGCTTCAGGATCCGGCCAGCCAGCAGGTTATCAAAACCCAACTTACGAAGATCACCGGCACGGAGAGCGGGATAGCCGTGGAGGTGGAGGGCGCTGACGCGGAGCCGGGTCATGATCCGACAGAACACCCGGGCATCCGCAACCTGTTCGAAAAATACCCGGGCAAGATCATAGTTCAGAGAAAGGTGGAAGACTGAGGATGAACCCAAAGCAATTACAGAAATTGATGAAGGAAGCCCAGAGGATGCAGGAACAGCTGCAGAACCAGATGCTCGAGCTGAAGGTTGACGCAGCCAGCGGCGGAGGGATGGTCTCCGTTCAGATGGACGGGAACAAGCAACTCCTGTCGATTAAAATCGATCCTCAGGCAGTGGATCCCGCCGACGTCGAGATGTTGCAGGACCTGATTGTTGCGGCGGTGAACGAAGCCGGCCGCAAAGTTGACGCGGCCCTTAATTCGCAGGTTACCGGAATTGGAAACGACCTGTTGGGTAATTTGGGATAGGCTCCTATGACTGATTCCTCCGATCCGATACAGAGACTGATCACAGAGCTGCGGAAGTTACCCGGCGTGGGGCCGAAGTCGGCTCAGCGGATGGTTTTTCACATGATCCGATCCTCGGCGGAGGACTGCCAGAAGCTGGCCGACGCCATTCTGGAGCTTAAAGCCAATCTCATTCTCTGCTCGGTGTGCAACAACATTTCCGATGTTGACCCTTGCCGCTTCTGCTCGGACTCCCGTCGGGACCCGAAAGTCATTTGCGTGGTAGAGGAACCTTTCAACATCCTGTCCATCGAGAAGACGGGCGAGTTCAAGGGGCTCTACCACGTGCTGCACGGCGCCATCTCCCCGATCAACGGAGTCGGACCGGATGATCTGAAGTTGAAGAATCTGCTCGGACGCCTGGGCGATGGCCGGGTGGAGGAAGTCATTGTCGCGACTAATCCGACGATCGAAGGGGAGGCGACGGCGATCTACATCTCGAGACTGATCAAGCCCCTCGCGATCCGGGTCTCGCGCATCGCCTCCGGCATCCCGGTCGGCAGCGACCTGGAATACGCCGACGAGGTGACGATTTCACGCGCCCTGTCAGGGCGGCGAGAGTATTAAGACGGACGGATAAGGAAAAAAGACCTCAAGGACCTCCAAGGAGGGTCTGACTTCTGGTCCTTGAGGTCCTTGTTGTCCTTGAGGTCTTTTGTCCGTGTCCGTCGTTCTAATGCTCAGTGCCCGGTTTTTCCCTGCAGCAGGTCGACCGCATGAGGCAGCAGGCCTAAGACGGCGGTCAGAGACTCGACCGCCCCTTTGGTGCTTCCCGGCAGGCATAGGACGAGACTCCGGCCCAGGCAACCCGCCAGCGAGCGTGAAAGCGCGGCTTTCTCCGTCTTTTCCAGGCCTCTGAGCCGCATAAGCTCGGCCAACCCCGGAATTTCCTTATCGAGTATTGGCCGGACGGCCTCGGGGGTCACATCACGCGCGGAGATTCCTGTTCCGCCGGTCAACACGACCAAATCGACGACATCGGAAACTATTCTCCGCACTTCCCTGGCGATCGCTTCGGTTTCATCCGGAACTACGCTTGTCCCGCCGACTTCCCAACCCTCTGCGCTCAGCACTTGAGCCAGCGCCGGGCCGGAGAGATCTTCCCGGAGACCTGCGGAGCAGCTGTCGCTCACGGTGATCACGGTTGCTCTCATCAGGCGTGGTCCTCGACCCAAACCGCACCGTCTTCGTAGTGTTCCCGCTTCCAGATGGGAACAGTGGTCTTAAGGGAATCGATAATGAACCGGCAGGCGTCGAACGCGTCGGCACGGTGCGCTGATGAAACGGCGACGAGTACGCTCGTTTCCCCGACGTTGACGTGTCCGGTCCGATGAAGGAGGGCGAGTTCGAGTAGCGGCCAGCGCCTGCGGGCCTCCGCGGCGATCCTTTCCATCTCCGGCAGCGCCATTTCCGGGAAGGCTTCGTAAAAGAGGTGGGTCACTTGTCGGCCCCGAGACTCCAGCCGGACGGTTCCCTCAAACGTAACGATGGCTCCGGCGCCCGGGCAGCTGACAGCTTGGAGGATTTCGGCTCGTCGTGGCTCAATCGCCTGGTCGGTCAGCCCGATCATACGCGGCCTCCGCTCACCGGGGGGAAGAAAGCCACGCGGTCCCCGGGTGAAACCGGCGTCTGCCAGTTCCCGCAGACTTCGTTAACGGCGACGAGGGTGACCGGTCGGAACCGTTCGAGAGCAGGGAACCGTCTGGTCAGTTCTTCGAAGAGCTCCCTCGAGGACGCGACACTGTCCCAGGCTAATTCGATATCAGCCTGGCCTGCAGCTTCCCTCAGAGAGGCGAACAGTCGGACTGTGACCATCCAGGCAATTATACGATTGATGATTGGTGATTGTTGATTGTCGATTGGCAATCGGGAAGGCCGGTCGACCGTCAACCGACGATCAACTACCATTAATCGTAAACACACCAGTTGCCAATCGTTGACAGTCGGCCTAGGGACTGATAACAGTGGAATTATGGGGCGTACATCTCTGGTTGTGGTCTGTCTCCTTCTCTTGCCGGGATGTGCGGAGCGCGCCGAACGTTCCCCTGTCCTTCCGCCGGAAAAAGGGGTGGACCCCGTTTTGGTTCTCCTCACCAGAGACCCCGTAGCCCAGGGCCCGGTTCTCGCCTACGATGGAAGCATCTTCTTCTCGCACGGCAGGAACGTCCGTGTGGTGAGTCCTAACGGCCGGCATCGGCTCTGGACCGTCGAACCCGCGCCCCGCGGGCACCGGATTCTGCCCGACAACACTCACCTTATCTGTGACGCGAAACGAGGGGCGATCGTGCGCTTTGACGACCTTGCCCGGCGACTCCAGGTGATAGCCTCAAAAACCCGGGGGGACCAGGTCTCGGCCCCCAGCGAGCTTGTTCTGGATCAGTGGAACGGCTTCTACTTCAGCGACAGCGGGCAAGCGGGTGAACCGCCGGGTTCGCTGCACTATGTCACGCCCGGCCGGGTCGTACGCAAGGTGGCGTCTGACCTGGCGTCCCCTACCGGCCTGGCTCTCTCAGCCGACTGGTCGGCTCTTTACGTGGTGGAGAGCGGCAAGAACCGAGTGATCCGGTTCGCAGTTCTCGAGCAGGGCCACCTCGGGCTGATGAGCGTTTTTGCGACTCTTCCCGGCTCTGAAACTCCGGCATCCGCCGACGCGGGAGGCCTGTGCTTTGACTCCTTCGGCAACCTGTACGTTGCCTATCTCAAGATGAGAGAGGTTCTCGTCCTCGATGCCGAGGGACAGCCGTTGCGGCGCTATCAGTTCGACAACCCCACCAGCGGGGTGTGTTTTGGCGGTCCGTATCTGGATCAGCTTTTTGTTACCGTGGCCGAGCCTGGCGCCCTCATGCGGCTGAATCTGGGAGTCAAGGGGCTCGATCTGCGGCCAGAGCGATAGCGGGGAGCGCAGGCGTCTCGCCTGCGCTCCCAGGGTGAACCGCCGGGCTCCCGCCGCAATCGTTTGACAGACCCGCCCCATCGCCCATATTCTTCCTGCATGACCGAGATCAGAGCGAAGAAAATCTGGCGTAATGGGGAGTTGATCGACTGGGACAAGGCAACGGTTCACGTTATGGCGCACGCGCTCCATTATGGGAGCTCGTGGTTTGAGGGAATTCGTTGCTACAAAACGGCCCGCGGCTCTGAAGTATTCCGGCTGACCGAGCACGTCAATCGCCTCTTTGATTCCTGCAAGATTTACCGGGCCAACATCCCGTTCTCGAAACAGGAAATTATCGAAGCCATCCTACAGACAATCGAAGCCAACGACTTGGAGCAATGCTACATCCGTCCGCTCGTGTTCCGCGGCGCCGGGGCAATTGGTGTCAATCCGCTTCCCGCGCCGATTGAAACCTTCATCATGGTCTGGGAATGGGGTAAGTATCTGGGTGAGGAAGCCATGGAGAAGGGCGTGGATCTGTGCGTCTCCAGCTGGCACCGCGCCGCCCCCAACACCTTCCCGACGATGGCGAAGGCGGGTGGCAACTACCTGAACAGCGGCCTCATAAAAATGGAAGCTATCCTCGACGGGTTCGTAGAAGGAATTGCCCTGGACAACGAAGGTTTCGTAAGTGAGGGGAGCGGGGAGAACCTGTTCGTGGTCCGGCAAGGCCGTCTGATCACGTCGCCCTTGAGCAGCGCGATCCTCCCGGGAATCACCCGGGACAGTGTGATTACCTTGGCCCGGGAGGCGGGCTACGAGGTTCTCGAGCAGAAGATTCCCCGGGAAATGCTGTATTTGGCTGACGAAATCTTTCTGACTGGCACTGCAGCCGAAGTAACTCCTGTCAGAGCGGTCGATCACATCGTTGTCGGCGAAGGAAAAAGAGGATCTGTGACCACCGTCATACAGCACCACTTCTTCGATTATGTACAAGGTAAGATTGAAGATAATTATGGCTGGATGACGCCCGTAAAATCGGAAAGCCGGGTACGGGGTTGAACGAATTGAGTCAATTGTTGGTGGTTAATTGATGATAGACCTCAAAGCGCTGCTGCGTTGTGCCGTTGACCGCAAATCGTCTGACCTTCATTTGAAAGTCGGTTCCCTTCCGCATATTCGGGTCCAGGGAGAATTGATACCTCTGGCCGGCTCCACGCCGCTGAAGAGGGAGGATACCAACGAACTGGCTCAGCAGCTCCTGAGTGCCCGGCAGAAGGACATTCTGAGCCAGAAAGCAGAAGTCGACCTGGCCTTCGGGGCCGCTGGCCTTGGTCGATTCAGGGTCGCGGTCTTCCAGCAGCGCGGATCAATTTCTTTCGTCTTCCGGGTCATCCCGGACATCATCCCGCATATCGAAGAACTGAATCTGCCGCCGGTTCTTAAGCAGATTGCGGAAGAAGACCGGGGATTGGTCTTGATCACCGGGACGACCGGAAGCGGCAAGTCGACGACGCTTGCCGCGATGATCGACTACATCAACTCTATCCGGCGCTGCCACATCATCACCATCGAGGACCCGATCGAGTTTCTTTTCCGGGACAAGCTTTCGTTCATAAGCCAGAGAGAGGTGTCGATCGATACGGAAGGTTTCGGCCCGGCTCTCCGATCGGCCTTGCGGCAGGACCCCGACGTCATTCTGGTAGGCGAGATGCGCGACCTGGAGACGATGAAAACGGCCATCCACGCGGCCGAAACCGGTCACCTGGTCCTCAGCACGGTTCACACGACTGATACCGTCGAGACCTTGAACCGTATCACGGCGATGTTTCCTCCCCATGAACAGCACGAGTCCCGGCTGATACTCTCTTCGGCAATCCGCGCGATAGTCTCAATGCGGCTGATGCGCAGTTCGCAGCCGGTCGGCCGAGTGCCGGCCGTCGAGATTCTCCGCAACACCGATTACGTCCGGTCGCTCCTCGAGCAGCCGGAAAAGCTTAAGGACATTCGCAAGGCGCTCGAAGCGGGCACCTCTCAGTACGGAATGCAGACATTTGATCAATCAATACTTTCCCTGTATCAACAGGGGCATATCAGTCTGAGCGACGCCCTTCGCAATGCCAGCCAGCCTGAAGACCTCAAGCTCAAGCTCCAAGGAATCGTCGGCTCGAAAGAAACCTTGTGAGAGAAGGTGACCTCCTCGATCGGGCCATGCGTCTTCTTGCTATTCGGGACCATTCCGAGGCGGAACTAGCCCGAAAACTCTTCCGGCACGGTTCTTCGGCCGAAGTGCAGGCGGTCTTGGCCGACCTCCGGGCGCGCGGCTACCTCAATGACCAGGCGCTCGGCTACCGCAGGGCCCTGTACCTCCGTACTCGGAAGCTGATCGGAAACCAGCGGATTGCGCACGAGTTACAAAGGCTCGGCCTCGATGCTAAAATAATCGGGCCGATTCTTGACCAGGTGGAAGACGAGGTCCCCGAAGCGGTCAGCCTGCAGGAGGCCGTGCGAGCGCGCGTCGCAAAAAGCAAGCTCCCGCGAACGCGTGCTGAACTGAAGAGACTGTTCGATTTCGCGGTTCGATTAGGTTACCCTCCAGCTGCTGTCAGAGAAGTCCTCGAGCCTTTTTTCGCCGCGCTTGGTAGCGGCGAGGCGGATTGAGGGAGTATTGCCGGGTGAAAGGACCCCAAGGACCTCAAAGAACTCAAGGACAGGAACTGTAGCCCGTCCTTGAGGTCTTTGAGGTCCTTGAGGTCTTTTTACAATCTGCAGATTCTTCCAGACTGAACTTATGAAAAAGACGTCCAGCCAGATCAGAGAAGACTTCCTCCGGTATTTTGAGAACCACGGCCATAAGCGGGTCAAGAGCAGCTCTCTGGTACCCGAGAACGATCCCACCCTCCTATTCACCAACGCCGGGATGAACCAGTTCAAAGACGTATTCCTGGGTTTTGAAAAGCGGGACTACGTGCGGGCCACGACCAGCCAGAAGTGCATGCGCGTCAGCGGGAAGCACAATGACCTCGAGACGGTGGGAAGGACCTACCGCCACCATACCTTCTTCGAGATGCTGGGCAATTTTTCCTTCGGCGACTATTTCAAGAAGGAGGCGATCAGATTCGCCTGGGAACTGTGCACTGACGTCTACGGCCTCCCCAAAGACCGGCTCTACATCACCGTTTATACGGACGACGACGAGGCGTTTGATCTCTGGAAGAAAGACATGGGGATCCCGGAGAAGCGCATCTACCGCCTCGGGGAGGCCGATAACTTCTGGGCCATGGGAGACACCGGGCCGTGCGGCCCATGTTCCGAGCTGCACTACGATCTCGGAACGAGCCCGGCCGGCCACACCGACTGTGATCTCACCTGCCCGTGCGGCCGCTTCGTGGAGATCTGGAATCTCGTCTTCATGCAGTTTAACCGGGATGGATCGGGTGTCATGACGCCCCTGCCTTCGCCCTCGATCGACACCGGAATGGGTCTCGAGCGCATTTCATGCGTAGCGCAGGAAGTCCGCAGCAATTACGAGACTGATCTGTTCGTTCCCCTCATCCAGGAGGCCTCGCGCCTGACCGGTGTGACTTACGGCGAGAGCGAGAACCGGGATGTGAGTCTGCGGATTGCCGCCGACCATGCCAGGGCCTGTGCCTTCCTCGTTCATGACGGTGTCGTCCCAGGAAATGAGGGGCGCGGCTATGTCCTGCGTAAGATCCTGCGCAGAGCTATTCGACACGGCAAAATGCTGGGGACGGAACAACCGTTTCTCTATACGATGACCAGCCTGGTGGCTGAGTTGATGAAGGATGCCTACCCAGAGTTGCAGGAGAGCCGGGACTATGCGGCCACCGTGGTCAAGCACGAAGAGGAGAAGTTCAGTTCGACCCTGAGTCTCGGGATGGCGCTCTTTGATGACATCGCCGAAACTGTGGGGCGCCAGGGCAAGCGCCTGCTTCCAGGCGCCGAGCTTTTCAAACTCTACGATACCTACGGTTTCCCCTTGGATCTCGCGCGCGAAATTGCGACAGAACGGGATCTTGACGTGGACGAGGCCGGCTTCAATGCGGAGCTCGAGAAACAGCGTGAGCGGGCTCGGGCCAGCTGGAAAGGCGGGGAGAAAACCGTCAAGGAGATTTACCGCGAGGCAGCAGCGCGAGGTTTTGAGACCGAATTTACAGGCTACTCTGCAATCGCTGATGTGCGCGGGAAGGTCCTCGCCGTTGTGCAGGGCGATGAGCTTAAGGAGGAGCTTGGCGAGAAGGAAGCCGGGGAAGTCGTGCTCGACCGCAGTCCCTTCTACTCGGAGTCGGGCGGACAGGTCGGCGACAAGGGGATGATGGAAAACGACAACATGCACGCCCAGGTCGAAAACGTCTACACGCCGATCTCGGGTCTGCGTCTTCACCGGGTCTCAGTCAAGCATGGGAAGGTCAGGGTCGGTGACGAGGTTCTTTCCTCTGTTTTCCCCGAAGAGAGACGATCGACGGCGCGTCATCATACCGCCACTCACCTCCTGCACGCCGCCCTGCGCGAAGTGCTTGGAACTCATGTTAAGCAAGCCGGTTCTTTAGTGGCACCCGATCGGCTTCGCTTTGACTTCACTCACTATCGGCCGGTCAACCGCGAGGAAATACGAGAGATCGAACTGATCGTAAACCAGAGAATTCTGGATAATCTCGCGGTCGAGACCGAGGTCAGCGACCTGGACAAGGCCATACAGCGCGGGGCGATGGCACTTTTCGGAGAGAAGTATCAGGAGCAGGTCCGCGTAGTCTCCGTACCTGGGTTCAGCCTGGAACTGTGCGGCGGCACTCACGTCAGCCGGACCGGGGATATCGGCCTGTTCAAGATTCTGAGCGAGAGCAGCATAGCGGCCGGGATTCGCCGCATCGAGGCGATCGCCGGCGAGCCGGCCGTGAGGCGCTATCTGGAGGAGGACAAGATTCTTACCGAGCTCTCCGAGTTGCTTCGTACCCGCCGTGACACGCTCGCTCCGGCAGTCGAGAGGGTGCTCGGTGATCTCAAGGAGGCACATAAGCAGGTTGAACAGCTGCAAATGAAACTTGCTCAAAAAGAGAGTGGGGCGGCAAGCCAGGTGCGGGAGATCAAAGGCGTCCGGGTGTTGTCGCAGCGCGTGGAGAACCTCGACCGCAATGCTCTGCGCACGCTTGCGGACCAGCTGAAGAACAAGTTGGAATCGGGGGTGGTGGTGCTGGGCGCTCCGACAGACGGGAAGGTGAGCCTGGTGGTCATGGTGAGCGCCGACTTGACCGGCCGTATTCGAGCCGATCAGCTGATTCGCAAGATCGCCCCCCTCGTTGGAGGCGGAGGCGGCGGGCGTCCGGACATGGCAGAAGCCGGTGGCCGGGACCTTTCGAAGCTCGACGAGGCGCTCGAGCAGACGTACAGCGCCGTTGCGGATTTGTTGGGTTGACAAAGGCGTATATAATCAGAAGCGAGAAGTCGGAGGTCGGGAAGTCAGAAGTCAGAAGTCAGAAGTCAGAAGTCAGAAGTCAGAAGTCAGAAGTTCAGAAGTCAGAAGTCAGAAGTCAGAAGTCAGAAGTCAGAAGTCAGAAGTCAGAAGTCAGAAGTCAGAAG
>RPQK01000164.1 GCA_003819755.1 Acidobacteriota bacterium
CCCACATTCCCGGCATTTGTTGAGTGCCATTGCCGGGCCGATAGTAACAGAGTCATGGGGAAGGGGTGAAGGGGGCAAGGGAGAAGGGGAGTAGGGAAGTAGGGGAGAAGGGGAGTAGGGAAGTAGGGGAGAAGGGGAGAAGGGGAGAAGGGGAGTAGGGGAGTAGGGAAAGCGGGAGAGGGGGAGACACGGGTGACAGGGATACCTGCGCTCACCTTGTCACCTTGTCACCCTGTCACACCTCCGCCCCTCCGCCCGCAGGTCCAAATGCCGCAAATAGCTTATGATAGAGGGACAGCTATGAGTACAAACGGCAGGATGATGCTCGTCTGCCAGGGGCGGGGCGTGGACTCTCCCCCCGTCTGGTTCATGAGACAGGCGGGGAGATACATGGAGGAATACCGGCGGCTGCGTGAGAGACACTCGATGCTCGAGCTCTGCCGGACGCCCGAGCTTGCGGCCGAGGTGACGCTGCAACCGATCGAAAGATTCGACCTCGACGCCGCGATCATCTTCGCGGACATCCTCCTGCCGCTCGAGGCGATGGGCGTGCCCTTCCATTTTGCCAAGGGAGAAGGGCCGGTTCTTGAGCGGCCCATCCGGGAACCAGCGGATGTCGAACGTCTGGACACCGTCGGGGCGGAGGAACGCCTGAGTTTTGTGTACGATGCGATCCGGCTAGTCCGAGAGCGATTGGATGCTGGGATCGCCTTGATCGGTTTTGCGGGCGCTCCCTTCACAGTGGCGAGTTACATGATCGAGGGGGGGCATTCCCGGCATTTCGCAAAAACAAAACTGTTCATGTACGAGCAGACTCAGGCTTGGCATCTGCTTATGACGGCCCTTTCCGACGTCACCTTGCGTTATCTCGAGCGCCAGGTTAAAGCAGGTGCGCAGGTCGTTCAGTTGTTCGACAGCTGGGTCGGGGCACTGGGAAGGCATGACTATCGCGAGTACGTGATGCCGCACTCGGCCCGCATCCTCCAGGGCCTGCAGAACACGGCAGTCCCCACAATTCACTTTGGCACTGGCACCGGTTCTATTCTCGACCTGATGAAGCAGGCGGGGGGCACGGTCACGGGGGTTGATTGGAGAGTCGATCTCACCGACGTGTGGAAGCTCCTCGGGGATACGACCGTCCTTCAGGGGAACCTGGACCCTGTTGTTTTGCTTGGTTCCCGCGACACGGTGAAGCGGGCGGTGACCAGGGTTCTCGAGCAGGGGCGCGGCCGGCCGCATATCTTCAATCTGGGGCACGGGATTCTTCCCGAGACACAGCCTGAGAACGTTGAGGCAGCGATAGAGCAGGTGAGAACATGGTCGAAAACGCACGAACGGATATGAAACCCGCCGCCACCAACGAGAAGTTCGCCGTCCTGCTCATGGCGTATGGGGGACCCTCATCTATCGGCGAGGTCGAGCCTTACGTCATGGACGTGCGGGGAGGGCGGCCTCTGGCCCCGGCCCTGCTTGAAGAGATCAAGGAAAGATACCGGAAAATCGGCGGCCGGTCGCCCCTGCTTCAGATCACGCAGAGGCAGGCGATGGCGCTTGAAGCGGAATTGCTGGCGCGCGGTCTTCGCGCTCAGGTGTTTGTCGGAATGCGTCACTGGTTCCCCTATGTCCGGGACGCGGTTCAGGCGATCGCCTCAGCCGGCATCCGTCGCGTGGTTGCCATCTGCATGGCGCCGCAGTTTTCCAGTATCAGCATAGGCGCTTACTTCAGCCAGTATGATGCCGCCGTCAAGAAGCTGGGAGGGGACTTCGAGACCAGGTATGTCCGGGAGTGGTATAGCCAGAATGAACTGATACGAGCATTTGCCAACAAAGTGTCCGACGGGATCAGTCGTTTTTCCCCGCAAGAACGGTCCGACCTGGCGGTCCTGTTTACAGCTCACAGCCTGCCCCAGAGCCGGCTGGAACCCGGTGACCCTTACGACAGGCAGCAACGAGAGACAGCGGAACGGGTCGCTAAAAGGGTAGGGAATCTCAACTGGAGCTTCGCCTATCAAAGTCAGGGGTACACGAACGACAGCTGGCTCGGACCGCGCGTTGAAGATAAGCTTCGCGAATACGCGCAGGCGGGAGTGCGCAGTGTCCTGGTGGTTCCCACGGGCTTCATCTGCGATCACGTCGAAATCCTTTATGACGTCGACATTGCATTTCGGGAATTGGCCTCCAGCCTCGGACTTCATTTGGAACGGTCTCAATCCCTTAACGATGACCCTCTGCTCATAAAAGCGCTGGCCTCCCTGGTGACCGCCCAGATGAAAGACTAGACGCCAGGCGTGCGCGAAATTACTCCGAAGCAGCCCAAGATCGATTATGATGGGGCGCGTTCGTGGGGTAGTTGACGGGATTCATTGGGTTCATTGGGTTTGCAGGATCTCCGCGAAGAATCGTAGCGATTGCGTCGCTCCCGTCAACCTTTTGGGACGTTTCTCCATCTAAAGAGGGGAGTACCTATGCGCAGAACTGTTCTGATCATAGTTTTGTGTCTGGCAATGCCGGTCCTGTGGGGCGCTGGCGAGCAGGCGCAGCAAGGCCCGGAAAAGGGTTCCTGCGAGGAAGTCACGTCGATAATGAAGCTGCCCAAGGATGTGGGCAAACGCAAGGGCCCAGCGCGCCTGAAATGGGAAGAGGTGGACAAGGTCCTGACTACACTGCGCGAGGATCTCCAAGGCAGGGAGTGCCGGTTCACGTTTAGCGGCCTTTTCAAGGTCAAAGGGAAAAAGGACGAGGTTGTTTTTTTCCCACTGACGAACAATGTTTTGCGAACGGTTCCGGAACCTGCCTTTGAGGGGCTCCAGGTTTTCAACTCGGAAGGGAAAGCGCTCGGTCAGTATGACAGTCGGGTGCCGCACGAGAAAAGCGGCGGCGGGTTAGCCAAAAAGAGCTACACTCTGTTCTCGTTCCAGTACAAGAATCCCCAGGGTGAGTTCGAGGCAGTGGGCGGCCGATTGCTTCTCGACGGGTTTCTCGTAAAGTGGGACGATATTAAGGACAAGGTCGCGATTACGACGTCTCCTGGACAGCGGTGACGCGTTTTGCGTAATTGCACACCAGCAAGGCACGGCAAGAGAGGGTTTGTGAAGACCAGGTATTTCGGCGGAAAGAAAAGATACCCCGTTCGACATTGCGTGGGTGTCGTATGCCTGGTCGTCTGCCTGCTCCTATCCTTAATCCCGTTCAATGACCGGGTGCTCGCTTTCCAGGATGAAAAACGTGTTGAGGACAGCCATTCGGTGGCCATCCCGGCGGATACCAAGATCAAAGTCAGGCTGGAAGAGAAGCTGAGCACCAGAAGGAATCGGAACGGCGACCTTTTCTATGCCGAGCTTTTAAGCGACGTGCCCCTGGCCCACGGTTTGGCGGTCCCTCAGGGCACCCAGGTGATTGGCCGGGTCAAGCATTCCAAGCGAGCTGGGCGCATCTCGGGCAGAGCGGAGCTCAAGCTGGATTTTGAAGCCCTGCTGTTCAGAAATGGTGTCAAGGCGCCCATTCAGGCGACCCTGGTGTCCGTCGCTTCAAAGCCGGCGAACGTGAAGAAACCGAACTCCATCGAGGCGGAGGGCGGCGGGACCAGGGATATGAGATCGGTCGGGGTGACGACCGGAATTGGAACCTTGATCGGCAGCATCAAAGGGGGTGCGAAGGGTGCCGTGATCGGCGCCGGGGCGGGTGCAGTCATCGGCCTTGCCGGAATTTTGGCGGGCCGGGGCCGCGACCTGGACCTGGATGCCGAGACCGAGATGACTATCCGCTTCGTAACCGCCTCGGCGGTTCCCAGCCACGCATTGAAAGTCCTGCCCTGAGAAGTCCATACGCCTCTCCTACACAGCCGCGCGAGGCGCGGCAGCGAATTGCATCGCGAGCGCAAGCGAGCCTTCGGACTGCTCACTCGGGGTCACATTCGCCCGTCCGGGCATGCCTCCCGAGTCTGGATCAATCCCTTTAACTAGCATTTCCCCTACACGTTAAACAATTGTGGTGGGATTTGTAAGATTAGTATAGAGTAGCGAAATACACACGGCAGTTTTTCAAGTAGTTGCGGCGAGGGTCCGAGCAGGAAGGAAGGTCGACGATGGTGGTGCGTAGGCGCAAGCGCAGAAGCTCCGTCGAGGTCAAGAGACTGCAGCAGCATTTCCTTCATGCAGTCCAGCAAGAGGGCAAAATCTCTTTATCCGGTCTCATTTCGAAGTACGGGCCTGAAGTGGAGGTGCAGGATACTGCGAGTGACAAAAACCTGGTGAAGCGGCAACTGGACCAGCTGGCGGCAGAGGGTGAAATCGAGTTCCGTCGGGCCGGCAGGGAACTCATTGCCCATGTGCCCAGCCAGCCGGCAAAGAGCGAGACCACAGAACCAGCGGATGTCGATTCTTTGTCAGCCGGTCCCGGGTATCCGGTTGATTTGGCCGTCATCCGGGCGTTTGCAGTTCAGCTCGAGGAGTTCTCGAGAACGCTGCAGGAACAGATCTCTACGCTGGTCGGAATGGTGGAAAAAGCGTCCAAATGACTATCGCTTGATGTCAAAGATGTGTGAGCGATAGCCGTCGAGTATCACGTGGAGGCCGGGGTCTGCGAAGGCAGCCGTGGGACGCGTGTATCTTTCGCCCCCCCATTCGTCGATCAACTCGCAAGTTTCGCGGGTGCTCTCGATTCGCACCGGAATATAGGCCTGTGCCCAATCGGGACTGAAGTTAACGACGATCAGTTTGATTCTGCCCCCGGCTTTCCAGGAATAGGCAATCAAGTTCGACGAGGTCCCGTCGCCGCTGTTCCGCGGCTCTAACAACTGCCATTCACCTTCGGCGAGAAAGGATTGCTGGGAAATTCTCAATGCCTTTCGATAAGTGAGGCCCAATTCCTCGTCCGCCTCTTCGGCCGCCGTCCGGGCCAGCTGGACCGGAACCCTTCTGCGATGCCCTTCCAGTTGACCGTAATGGTACAGCTTCATTCCTGGCAGGGTGGCGATGAGAACAAGGGCCGCTTCCAAACGCCGCCGCTCAAAAACCTCGGCACTGCGCGGCTCATCGTGATTCTCGAGAAAACGAACCAGCTTTGACTGAAAGCTGATGTCACCGAGAAGGTGGAGGCGGACTTCATGGGCTGAGGAATGACGCAGCCGATCGTACAACCGCTTGTCGTACACGAAATCGAAACCAAGTTGCTGGAGTGCCCACTCCGTTTCCCAGTAAGCCTCGCCGATCCATATCAGATTTCGGATCGAAGAAATCAAGTCGCCCCAGAACTCCGTGACCGGCTCCTCACACCTGAGCCTGTCCCCCCAGTTTTTACGGCAGATATCGTTCAGAACCAGCATCGCCATGTCGCAACGCAGACCATCGCAGTGCCTGGCGACGTCTTTGACCAGCCTCGCCATCGCAGCCCGCGTTTCCCGCCTCATCAGATTGAGCTGGAGAGTGTCGTGCCAGGGGGGGAAGAACGGATCGCGGCCTTTCGCGATGTAAGTCGTCTTCCCTCGGGTGGTTACAGGAACGAATGAGGAGGGATCCGCCTCATACTCCTCTTCGGTTCCGGTGACGTACCTCTCCGGGAATCTTTTTGCCCACAGAAAGTCGATTCCCGTGTGGTTTGGGACAAAGTCCAGGATGAGGCCCATCCCTCGACGCGCCAGTTGCTCGCGCGCTTTTCCGAGGTCATCCCAGTCACCGATCTGATCGTCAGGCTGATACGCGGCCACTGAATAGGGAGAACCGGCCACGTCGTCTGCCGCCCAGTCGGGCAGAGCGGCTGCATAGCCGTCGTGTAGTTCCTCGGCCTGCTGCGCAATCTGGCGTCCGATCTTGCTTCGGCGCCAAACACCCATGAGCCAGACGTAATCGAACCCGAGCTTCTCCAGTTTGTCCCACTCCCGCGCGGGAACCCTGCGCAAGCTCAATGGTTTTCCGTATTTACGGGACAGTTCGCCCAGCCATACGAGGGTATTGATTTCGTAGAGATTTGCCATGTGAAGTTTGCTAGATGATAACATCCTGGAGCTTTTTGGTATGCCCCTCTCCTCAATAGACGGAAACCGAATACCGGCAAAATGGACATTTCCGTAAGCCGTTTGGTCTGCTAGAGTAAAGACCGAAACAAGGAGCGTGACATGCTGAAACGAAATGCGCTGTCTGTCTCGGTGGTGATCTTCCTGCTCGGTGCGATTGTCGCGGCTCAGAATCCGCAAAAGGTCAAGGATGAAAGCGAGCGAGCGGAGAACGCAGCCGAGGTTCTTAACGAAATCATGAAAACGCCGGATCAGTCGATTCCCCAGAGCCTGTTGGCCCGGTCTTACGCGATGGCCATCATACCCCATGTTGTGAAGGGGGCTCTGGGTGTGGGCGGCAGGCATGGTAAGGGGCTGATCGCGACGCGTCAGGCTTCCGGCCAGTGGGGTGCGCCGTCATTTGTGGACATCAGCGGCGGTAGTGTCGGCCTGCAGATCGGCGTTTCTGCCACCGACTTGATCCTGGTCTTCACCGATAAGGCGGGGCTGAAGGGCCTGCTTTCAGGCAAGCTCAAATTCGGCGTCGACGCGGCCGCAGCCGCCGGACCGGTGGGCAGGACTGCCGAAGCGTCGACCGACGTCAAGCTCAAATCGGCCATTTACTCCTATTCTCGCAGTAAGGGGCTCTTTGCGGGTGTGTCCCTGGATGGCGCCGCGCTGAGCATCGACGACAGTGCGAACCACAAGGTGTATGGAATCGGCGTCAGCGGGACGGATATCCTGATCAACAATAAGGTTAAACCGAACCCTGTGGTGAAGCCGTTTGTCGATTCCCTGACGAAAAACGCCGCGAAGCGGACAAAATAGTGGAGTTGAAAGGACCGGAAGAACCTGAAAGACCGGAAGGACTCAATACCTTACCGTCCTTCAGGTCCTTCCGGTCCTTCGGGTCCTTCTGGTCCTTCACCCTTCCTGACCGCCTCTGGTCCCCCGCCTGTGCCGGCATGGTAAAATAGCCTCATAAGTGACTGACATTTCTTCCTACGCCCTTGCGATCATCGTCGCGGTCGGGGTTTTCGGGGGCCTTCTTGCTGTGCTTCGATATTTCCAGGTGCGGCGTGTGCGTCTTGCCGCCAAGGCGATAGACCGTCTGGAAGGCCGGACCATCCGGGATTACCGCAAGGCAGACGCCAAGGAGATTGAGCTTGAGGAGGAAGAGGTCTACAAGGCTCGGGCCTTGTATGGCATCCCTTACCTGGCCTGGATTCTGACCTCGCTCGTCATTCCAGCCGCATTCCTGATCCTGTTCTTTGAGAATCTGGCGCCCCCTTTCAGTGTCCCTGCGGTTGGCGCGCAAACCTGGTTTGCCTACCGGGCACCGACCAGCTTTGTTTCCGACGGAGTGAAGTTTGATCGCTACCAGGTGCTCATTGAAAAGGGGAAAATAGTCGCTCCAGGAGAACCGGAGATCATTCGTCAGGCCCTGGCCGAGAGACACCGGGTCGAGGCACGGCGGGCGTGGGGAACCGTCTTCCTTCTGACGATCTTCTGTGCCGTGCTCCTGTACCACATCAACATCCTCTACCCGAGCAGCACGGAGAAGAACCAAAACCTTATCCTCATTTACCTGGTCTGTCTGGTCGTATTAGCAACGGCCAAGATCTCACTTTTCTACGAGCTCTTCTCTCCATACCTGATACCGATTCCCTGGGCGGGCATGATCATCGCCATTTTCCTCAACCGGCGTATCGTGCCGTTGATCATGCTGATCACACTGATTTTCGTCTCGATTGCGTCGGGTTTCGATTTCCGGCTTTTCCTCGTCCTGCTCGCCGGCGGGCTGCTCCCCGGCGCCTGGGTTCGACGGGCACGCCGGCGCAACGAGGTGTTGCTCGAATCAGTGGTTCTGGGCAGCATCATGGTCCTGGTCTATCTCTGCTACTCGATGCTGACCGGCGGGTCAACGGCCCTTCTTTCGGCCCATACAGCCGCCAGCTTTCTGAACGGAATCGTCTCCGGCCTGATGGTTCTGATTTTTCTTCCCTTTCTCGAGATTCTGCTCGACCTTGCATCGCCCTTTAAGCTCATGGAGTTGCTCGATCTCGATACGCCAGTCCTGAAGGAGTTTTTCTTCAAGGCGCCCGGTACCTACCAGCATTCGATGGCTGTGGCGAATATCGCCGAGACAGTGGCCAACGAAATTGGGGCTAATGGTTTGCTGGTGAGGGTCGGTGCCTACTACCACGACATCGGCAAGATGTTTAATCCGGCGTACTTCATCGAGAATCAGGCGGAAGGGAAAAACCCGCACGATGAGCTTGGCCCCGTGGCTTCGGCCGCGGTCGTCCGCTCCCACGTGATTCTCGGAATCAAGCTCGCCCGCGAGATCGGACTGCCCAGGTCGGTCATTGATTTCATCGCTGAGCACCACGGAACCTCGACGATCGATTACTTCTATTACAAATCGAAACAGCTCGATTCCGAAATGAAGTCCGAAAAAATCTTCAAGTATCCGGGTCCCCGTCCTCAAACCAGGGAGACGGCCGTTGTCATGATCGTCGATTCGGTGGAGGCCGCTTTTCGTGTGGTTCGGTCTCGTGACGAGGAGACGATTCGAGACCAGGTCGCCAAGATCGCGAACCGCAAAGTGGAGCAGGGTGAACTTGATCGATCGTGCTTGACCATCGGCGAGCTGAAGAAGATTACGGACACACTCACTCACATCTTGAAGAGCAGTGTCCACCAAAGAATCGCATACCCGGAGAAGTCCGAAACGGAGAAGCCGGAGCCCGAGAAGCCGGAACGTGAGAAGCCGGAGCGTGAGGAGTCCAAGCCCCAGGAGTCACAACCAGGGCGGCCCGTCTTCCCGGGTCGGTTTGGTCAGCGGCAGTAGGCGGTTTTTTTATCCACGAATTACGAATTACACGAATTCAAAGGACCTCATAGACCTCAAAGACCTCAAGGACAAAGCAACAGTCACCGTCCTTGAGGTCTTTGAGGTCCTTGAGGTCCTTTTGAATTCGTGTAATTCGTAATTCGTGGATAAAAAAACACCTACTGCCACTCGGCTCACGACTCCAGCGGCGAGCGGTACGGGGCTTTGGGCTCGCCAGGAGCCTGCGCAAACCGGCGTGGGTCGAAGGGTCCAGGCGATCCGCCGCGGTTCTGGAACAGCTCGGCGGCGAGTCGCCCGACTTCCCAGCTGGCCCCCATCCCATGGCCTCCGAGGCCCGCTACCCAGAATAGGGCCGGTTGAATGGCATCCCAGCCGATGACAAAGTTTCCATCCGGCGTCTTAGTCCTGAAACACGACCACGCCCGTTTCTGCACGGCCTCCTGAAGCGCGGGAAGCTCTGTCCAAATCAATTCCGCCAACTCCTCGATAGTCTCCCGCTCCACGGTTGGTTCCAGGCTCCGGCAGGACTGCTCATCGCAAATGCTGAACAGCAGCTGCCCCGACGCAGGCAGAAAAGAGAAGTTGCGAGCGAAGTTCCAGACAAACGGCCAATCGGCGGGCACCTTGTGGATGTCGCCCAAAATGAACAAATGTCTTTTGAGCGGAGTGAGAGGCAGGGGGGCGGCCCCGGCTGCCGAGCCAACCCGCCCAGCCCAAGCCCCCGCTGCGTTGATCAGATAGTCGGCGGTGATCTCCTGCTGGGCGGTTCTGACTCTAAAGACGCCGTCAAAGCTCACTTCTTCGGCTTTGTGGTTTACCAGGAGCTTCACTCCCCGCTCCTGAGCCCCCTTCAGGTAGTACTGAAGGAGGGCGGCGATGTCCATGACCGAGTCAGAAGGGGTGAACAACGCACTTTCAAACTCGTGGCCGTCAAGCAGAGGGATGGCTTTCCTGACCTGGTCGGGCTCACAGAACTCCGAAGGAACCAGCTCGGGGTCGCGGATAGCTTCCAGTTCCTGCCTGGTACCGAGCAGCAAGGAGCCGGATGATGCCAGGGCAAAGGCGCCCTGGGCGGCGTACGCCTTGCGGCTGCTGACGAGCAGTCGGCGAATATTCACATTTTCAGCGGACTGCATCAACAGGGAAGCGTTGCGCCCTGAAGCGTGAAAGCCAGGAATCTCCTCCTGTTCCACGATGACGATGCTCTGGTTTGACAATTGGCTCAGGTGGAAAGCCGTCGAGGCGCCGGCAAAACCCGCTCCAATAATCAGAATATCGGTTTTCACTTGAACGTTGGTCCTGATTCTAGCACTAAAGAGCGATTTCCCTGTTTTCGCGGGCCGATTCGTACATGGCGAGGACGAGCTTCAGGGTCTCCAGTCCTTCCTGTCCGCTCACGAGCGGCGGCCTCCCGGACGTGATCGCCTGCATCACATCCCGCAGTTGACGGCAGAAAGGCTCAACCGATATATCCATCGGCCGTGACGAGCCGAGCTTGCTCGACTGAAACGCATCCGCCGGTGGCGGCGGGCACCCCGGCACTTCCCAATGCTTCAGGTAGTCTCCCTCGGTCAGAACACTCCCGGTGGTTCCGTGTATTTCGATCCGGTCAGGGAATCCCGGGTAGAAGGCGGTCGATGCCTGCACCACTCCGATAGCGCCGTTCTCATAGCGCAGGAGTGCTGCCGCCGTATCTTCTGAGTCGATCGGGTGAAGGCCGGCCAGCTGCCACTCGCATCTCAGGCGTTTTACCGGTCCCATTATCCACCGGAGTAAGTCGATCTGATGAATAGTCTGGTTGATCAGCGCGCCGCCCCCCTCCATCTTCCAGGAGCCCTTGCCTGGACGGGCGTAGTAGGCCGGCTCACGGTACCATTTGACGTAGGTGTCCGCCTGCAGGATCTTTCCGAGCTTGCCTGTCTGAACAGCGTCGTGCAAGTAACGGGGACCATCGCAGAAACGTTTCTGGCTGACGACTGCCAGCGTCACCCCCGCCTTCCGGCACTCGTCGATGGTTTCCCGAGCCTGATCGAGCGAAAGATCAAGCGGCTTTTCGATAAGGACATGCTTGCCCTTGCGGGCGGCGGCGACCGCGTAATCCCGGTGGGAGTCGGGATACTTACAGATGATGACCAGGTCGATAGTCGAATCATCGAGCAGGGATTTGGCGTCGGAATAGACTCTTCCGCCGAACTTGGCGGCCATGGCCTCGGCCTTTTCGCGCGTCCGGCTCAGAGCTCCGGCCAGCTCGATTCCTTCCGTCTCAGCAATCGCCCGGG
>RPQK01000165.1 GCA_003819755.1 Acidobacteriota bacterium
CTCTTCATGTCCTTCACCTTTAGTTAAAACGGGCGGCGATGATCATCGCCAGGCCGGCCAGATACCCGAGGAACATGAGGGTGAGCAACCGCCCGGTCGACCCCGGTGCCTCCTTGAACTCTTTCCAAATAAACACGCCCCAGAGCGCGGCAACCATTGTCGCCCCTTGCCCCAGCCCGTAGGATATGGCAAAGCTGGCCTGGCCGGAAGCGATGATGCTGAACGTCATTCCGACGCCCCAAATCAGGCCCCCCAGAACTCCGATTGAATGGAGCCCCAGGCTCCCCTTGAAGTACTCGGACATCGCGACCGGTTCGCCGACAAACGGCTTCTTCATGATGATCGGGTTTAGAACGAAGTTGCTGGCCAGCAAGCCCAGCGAGAAGAAGAAAACGGCCGAATAGGGCCCCAGCTTTCCCGGTTCCAGGTTCACGAAATCGGTTGACATCGAATCCGCGACGAAGCGGTAGAAAAAGCCCATCAAAACGCCGCATAGAATCGAGAGTACCAGTCCTTTCGTCGTCAGTCCGCGTCCCTGGCTGGGCAGTTTCCGATACGCGGCCGCATCCAGAACGATGGCGGCGGCGACGAGTCCGACACCGAGGAAGAGAACGACCGGGTTACCGACTGGGGCAGCCAGGTAGTTGACGACGACGCCGAGAACCAGCGCGAGACCGATACCGACAGGGAACGCCACTGACATTCCTGCGATGGCGATGGCCGCGACGAGGAGGATATTGGCAATGTTGAAGACGACCCCGCCGACAAAGGCGGACAACATGTTGCCGGAATCAGCTTGGGCGACGTCTTCCAGAAAACCGCGCCCCGCGCTTCCAATGCTGCCTAGAGTGAACGCCATGAGGACCGAAAGAAGAAACACGCCGAGGACATAGTCCCAGTAAAACAGCTCGAAACGCCAGGCCCTGCCGGCAAGCTTCTGAGTATTGGCCCAGGAGCCCCAGCAAAGCATCGTGACCACACAAAAGACGACTGCCCAGGCATAGCTGCTCAGTACAAACATTTTCCCTCCCCGTTGCATTCGCTGACGGCTGACCGCGCGCGCACAGAAAAGACCTCAAGGACCTCAAAGACCTCAAGGACGGCGACTCACCTTAAATATAAATTGTGCGGTCCTTGAGGTCCTTGAGGTCTTTGAGGTCCTTTCCTCCGGCGCCTTTCGCCGGCCAGCCGCCCGTCTCCTACCTGAACACAATCAGACTCTCAATCGCCACCTTGGTCCCCGAGGACTCTCCGTAGGGCTCGCCGAGGGCCTTGATGACGACGGTGTGTTTGCCGGGTTTCAGCCCGAAACCGTGCCAGACTGACTCCCCTCCCCGGCTCTGTTTCTCGTCATCCGAATAGACGTCAAGCACCCGGTCCATCTTCCCGTCGATATAGGCTTCAAGCTTTCCGCCGTCGGGCAGGTAAGGGCCGACGACGATTGCCCCAGTCCCCTCGAAACTGATTTCCGCCTCGGCGGCGAATTCTGAAGCCGTTCTCACCTTCGACCTCTGACCGTCGGCCGGGAGCCTCCAGTTGCCTTTCCAAACCCACCTGGGATCCTCAATCCCGATCTTCTCTGCGGGCGATCCGTAATCGTCCCAGAGATCCAGCCTGGGCGCCTTGGGCTTTTGAGTCTTGACGATGAGTCGCTCACCCTCGACGCGGCCTCCGTTACGCTGAACCAGATCAATCGCCCGTTTCTCGGTGCTTTTGACGATGTCTGCAAAAGTGTAGTCTGTGAAGTCGAATTTCTGGTCCGCAATCGTGCTCATCCCGGCTTTCCAAACATCCGGGATGGCGCGGTAGCCGACCATCACGCCCAGAACGCCCGCCGCACTCGACGGGTTGCAGTCCGAGTCCTGACCGGCCCGTGTGGAGATCTCCATCGTGCGACCGAAATCACGATTACCGTAAAGGAGGCCGAGCGCGATGTACGCGCCGTTGAGCTTGGCGTCAATGTTAAAGGGAGAGAATGCCCCTGCCGGGCAAGGATCCCGTTTGTCCCACTTATCCTCGATGAGTTGCCAGGCCCGTTTCCAGTCCTCGGGATTCTGGCTATGCCAGGCGAGAAGGTCCGTGATCAGCTCGGCGTAAGGGCTCTTTGCGGGAATGCAGGCCAGCCCGGCTTCCACGACTTT
This sequence comes from Acidobacteriota bacterium, assembly GCA_003819755.1. GTDB lineage: Bacteria > Acidobacteriota > UBA6911 > RPQK01 > RPQK01 > RPQK01. The sequence goes on from RPQK01000165.1 coordinate 2,142, forward strand.
GCGGACATCATTTTCAAAAAAGCCCGCGCTGTACATCCCTGACACGAACATTCCACCGTAGAGCCCGTCGCCATAGTTCATGACGCGCCCGGCGCGGTCGGCAATCGTGACTGCGGCCTGTGGAAGGCCGGGAGCCATGAGCCCGATGAAGTCCGCTTCAATCTGAAAATCGATGTCATTCGCATGAACGTTGTATCGCGGCGTGCCCGAGTCGCCTGCGGCTATCCCTCGCTTCAGGGCGCGGCGGGCCGCCAGGTTGGCGTGCCACAGGTTGTATTTCGAATCGCGGAACATCTCGCCGAAATCGGCAACGCTCGCATCCAGCCCACGGTCGTCGAGCACTTTGGCGAAGGTCATGTCGACATACAGATCATCCTGGTGAATCGCGTTGGAGAGACGTTCCGGAGTCCAGGCCGGCAATTCTCCCTCGAGTATTTTGGCATTCGACTTGAACTCGGTCGGCGCCCCGAAACTGACCCCGATGATCTGTCCTGCCCAGCCTCCCTCGATCTTGTCTCTCAGGTCAGCCAGCGAGATTTCCTTCTCGTCATCGGCTACGAAACCGAGGACGAAGGCAAGCAAAAAGGCGATTGAGATAAAAAGCGTGAGACGTCGCACGTCGGCTCTCCTTTCTCTATTGAACAGTTTCCAGTGGCTTTTCGGCTCCATTGTAAAATCGCTCCTGGAGCTCGAGAATGCGGTCGTCGCGTTTCACGGTTTGTAGCACCTTGATCAGCTGTTCGACCTGCGCCTGAATCATCGCCTCGCCCAGATTCTTCGTCGCCGGAGTCCCGTCACCGGCATAGTGATTCGGAAAACGGGCGTACCACCATATCGCCGTGTAGATTCCCTCGATCCCCTTCATCCGGGCCTGGTCTTCGCCGCTTTGCTGCTTGGCTCGTTCCGGATGGGCAAGTTCGGGGCGGTGAGCCATGATCGTTGACGTTTCCCCCTCGCCGGCGTGCATCTCCATCGTGGTCTTCCGCATTTGCCGGATCCTGGCATCGTTCTCGGGATCCCGAGGAGGCGTAAACAGCATCACGGCATAGTCTTTGCGAGCGGCCAACTGCGCCTGGCAGAAGTAATTCAGAAAATTGGTATTGCCGCCATGACCGTTCACGATGATGATCTTCTTGATACCGTTGCGAGACAGCTCGTCACAGGTCTCTTGGAGCAGGTTCCACACGGTGGTTGGGCTGTAGGCGATGGTGCCCGGCTGGTGCTTTGCTTCGTAAATCTGTCCGAAATAGTATTCAGGAAAGACGAGCACGTATTCCTGCTTCGCGGCCTTGAGAGCGATTTGCCGGGAATCGAGCAGGTCGGTTCCAAGAGGCAGGTGCGGGCCGTGTTTTTCAAGGATGCCGAAAGGAATAATGCAGGTTTTCCCCGCCTTTTCCACGGCTTTCACGAAATCCGGGGCAGTCAGTTCCTCATACCTGAACGGCAGGCTCCCCGCCTCAGCCGAGGACGTCTGCCCGCGTAGGGGTTGGGCGACAAACAGGCACCAGAAGAAGACTGCGCTGCTAATAAGCGAGATCCACTTGCTGTATCTTCCCATCAGAATTCCTCCTTAGGCGGTCAGGTTAGCGATGGTTACGAGGGTGGGCAGTTCGGTCGTTACCGTCTCAAAAGGCTTCCGGTTCACGGCCGCCAGAAGCACGTCGATCGATCTTTCACCCAATCGTTTCGGGTTCTGGGCTATCGTCGCAGACATCTTGCCTTGCCGAATCGCTTCCAGCGCCTCGGGAACGCCGTCAAAGCCAACGATCAGAGGCCAGGGGGTGTAGCCGGCGTATTGAAGGCTGTCGATCGCCCCAAGCGCCATGGCGTCGTTCTCCGCGAAGAGTCCTTGGAAGGTCCGTCCTTCTTTCAGGAATCTGTCCATCGCGACCCGCGCCTTTTCCCGGTTGCTGTCGGCTTGGGGCGAGGCAATGATCGTCAGGTTGCGACGGCGGATCTCATCGACGAAACTGTTGGTTCGCACGATGACGTTCGGAAGCGGCTCCGCCTTGATGTGGACGATGGTACTGGCTGGACGCAACTTTTCGGCAAGGTATTTGGCGGCCAGGTAGCCTCCCTTCATGTTCCCTGAAATCACACTCGCCGTCACGTTCTGACCCATATTCTGGTCGACGGCGATCACCGGAATGCCAGCGTCTTTGATCGCCTTGCAAGGGACCAGGCAGTCGGTCATGAACACCGGGGAAACGAAGACAGCATCCGGTTTGCGATTGAGGGATTCCGTGAGTTGCGACAGTTGCAGTTTTTGATCGTGACTGCATTCGACGACCTCAACCTGCACATTCTGGGAGAGCCCTTTTGCCTTAATGCCTGCGATCACCTCCCTCCAGAAAGGGTTGCGCGTTTCGGGAAGATAATAGAGGACTTTCATGCGCACCTCCGTGGTTTGGATCCGTGCCCATGATAGTCCTCTGGCGTGCCTGTTTCATCAGGAAGTGACATTTCGGCTCCGAATCACCCCGATGGCCAATGTGATCACCGTCAATGGAATCACAAAGAACCACATGGCGGTCTTAAAGATCACGATGCCGTGGTGTTTCGTGGCCGTCATTACAAGGTAGGAGCTGTAGAGCACATAGTAGCCGATGAAAAGAGCGCCTTCCCAACGCGAGAGTTTGTGACCGGTAAAAAAAACAGGCAGGCAGGCCACCGATACGGCAATCATTACGGGAATATCGAAGCTGTACGCGGCCGGTGCCACCGCCACTCCTTGATCGGCAACCAGAGCGCTGACTCCCAAGATACCCAGAAGATTGAAAATATTGCTGCCCACCACGTTGCCAATGGCAATGTCGCGCTCTCCGCGTATCGTAGCCACCACCGAAGCCGCGATCTCTGGGGTCGAAGTCCCGGCGGCGACCACGGTCAGACCGATCACCAGCTCACTGACGCCTATCGCGCGGGCGGCTTCGGATGCGCTCCAGACCAGCCATCTCGCCCCGATGACGAGCATCAGGAGGCCTGCACCGATGTTGAGGATTTGACGCACAAGGTCGCTCATTCCCGACGGCGGTGGCGTCGAATACTCCGATTCGTACACGGCCCGGATCTCCCTCGTCTCCCTCCGGCTGTGGTGCACCGTGAAAACGATGTAACCAAGCAAAAGAAGGAACAGCAGCAGTCCGTCAAGGCGACCTATCCGACCGTCGTAGGCGAGGGCAAAAACCAACGCGCTCGCCCCGATCATGATCGGAACGTCCTGGTGGACTAACCGGGTCGCGATGACCAGGGGGAGCAGGAGTGCACAGGCGCCAAGGATAAAAAGGATGTTGAGAATATTGCTCCCTACCACGTTCCCGAGGGCAATGTCCGGCTGGCCGGTCACAGCGGCATGCAGGCTCACCGCCATCTCCGGGGCGCTCGTACCGAAGGCGACAACGGTGAGGCCTACAACCAACGGCGAAAGCCCGAGCTGTCCGGCCAGCCTGGACGCTCCTCGCACCAGGGCCTCTCCGCCAAAAGCGAGCAATGTGAGTCCGAGGGCGAGCCATATCAGGATAACCATATCCGCTCCTATTCAGGTCGTCGGTTTATGACTGAGCAACCGCGCTAGTGTTCACTTGAATATTCTGCAATGCTAGAGTGATAGAAAACATCAGAAAAAAAGCCCCCTGTGGACGAGCTAAATCCAGGAGGCTAAGTGACTATACGTCTTTTTATTCTAGCCTGTCTTTTTTGGGCATTATCTGTCCGGACCCCCGATCATGACGTTGCGACGACATCGGATGAGGATTTCCTCAAGGGGGCCGCGATAAATGCCATAGGCGAGCTGAGGTTGGGTGAGTTGGCGATTCACCGAACCGAAAAGCAGCTGATCCGGGATTTTGCGAGAAGGATGCTCACGGCGTATTCGCAGGCGAGCAAAGAAGTCCAGGAACTGGCCGACCAAAAAGGTATCGCCTGCCCCGCCGAGCTCGATGAGAAACACAAAGAGATGCTGGAAGGCTTGGCCCGGCTGAGTGGTCATGAGTTCGATCGGGCCTACATGACCGAGATAATCGCGAGCCACGAAGCGGAGATTAAGGAGTTCGAGGATCACGGTGCGGCCGGCCGGGACCGGGAGATCAAGAAGTGGATTTCCAGGACCTTGCCAAAACTAAGGGAACATCTTCAGGTTGCCCGGGAGACCCGCCGGCAAACTGACATGGTAACGGAGTAAAGAAGGTGCCTACTAAAACTCGAAAGAAAAGTTCCAAAGGCGGCGATACCGCCACCGTTGAATTGCCAAAGACCCTGCAGCGGTCGGATAACCACGCGCAGAAAATCTGGATGAAAGCGCACGACAGCGCGGCGGAAACATACGGCGAGGGCCAGGCCTCTTTTCGAGTGGCCTACGCGGCCCTCAAGCACGTGTACGAGAAGAAGGGCGACCGGTGGGTTAAAAAACCCGAAAAAGGGCCTTCCGATCCTCAGGCGGCTCGCGGTCCCACCACCCGGCCGCGCTCGACCGACGAGCCGCGGGCACCAACCGCCCGCGGAAAGGTGGCGCGCAACAAGAAAGAGGCTGTTCAGAAAGCCAAAGAAGCAAGACGGGAATCCAAACGCTGACAGAACGAGGAGAAACCATGCCGAATGTCGGGACACCGGCCGTCATCAGGGCCGTCAAAGCCGCCGCCTGCCCTTTGAGGGATGGGGAGGAGGACTATGACTCGCTGATGGATCGGATGGGTCAGGCCTGTTTTGTCTTCATCGGCGAGGCGAGCCATGGAACTCATGAGTTCTATGATCACCGTGCGGAAATCACCAAACGCCTGATCAAGGAAAAAGGTTTTCGCGGAGTAGCGGTTGAAGCAGACTGGCCGGACGCTTACCGGGTGCATCGCTACGTGACCAACCGGGACGGAGCGGAAGACAGCCGCTCTTCGCTCAGAGGTTTCCGACATTTTCCCACCTGGATGTGGCGCAACCACGTGGTTCAGAACTTCGTAGAGTGGCTGCGTTCACATAACGATTCTCTGAAAGGAATGCAGCCGAAAACCGGATTCTACGGGTTGGACCTCTACGGCCTGCACGCGTCGATAAGGAGTGTACTCGACTTTCTCGATAAGGTTGACCCGGCGGCGGCCCAAAGGGCCCGGTATCGATATTCATGCTTTGACCATTTTGGTGAGGACACCGACGCCTACGGGTACGCGGCCGGCTTTGACCTCGATAAGTCGTGCGAGAAGGAAGTCATCAATCAACTGCTGGAATTCGAGAAAAGGGATCTCGAGTTTCTTAAGCAGGACGGACAGGTCGTCGAGGACGAATACTTTCAATTGCTTCAAAATGCTCGCCTCATCAAGAACGCGGAGAAATATTATCGAGAGATGTTCCGGGGAAGGATCTCTTCCTGGAATATCCGGGACCAGCATATGGCGGAAACCTTGGAAGCGATTGCGTCGCACTTGCGAAGTCAAGGAGAGCCGGTGAAAATCGTCGTCTGGGCGCATAATTCTCACATCGGCGACGCGGCGGCCACCGAGTTCGGCCAGCAGGGAGAGCTGAACGTCGGCCAGCTTTTCAGAGAGAAATATCCGGACGACTGTTTCCTGCTCGGTTTCACGACCTACGGAGGGACCGTTACCGCTGCCTCCGATTGGGGGGCCCCGGCCGAGAAGAAAAGCGTGCAACCCGCGTTGAAGGGCAGCTATGAAGACGTGTTCCACCGCACCCGCATTCCCCGTTTCATGGTTGCATTTTGGAACTACGAGGCAGCGATCGGCGAGCTGAAACAGGCGCGGCTGGAACGCGCGATCGGTGTCATCTATCGGCCGCAAAGCGAAAGACTGAGCCACTACTTCTACGCTCGGCTTTCGGATCAATTCGACGCGGTGGTGCACCTGGATCAGACAAATGCCGTCGAGCCCTTGGAGTACGCTCAGCCGCTTGATTTCGAAGCTGCGGAAACTTACCCGAGCGCGCTTTGAGAAGGGGACAGAAACCCGCAGGCGCAAGTTTTAGGGTGGGGATGGTGGGCCTAAGTGGAGTTGAACCACTGACCCCACGCTTATCAGGAGCGTAAAAACTGTTACATCTATTGATTTTAGATGATTTAAGGGTGCACATCCCGGCAAATTAGGAGCGTTTTAACGGCCTTTTTGCACCCTCCCTGCACCCTTTATCGCCAGAACCCGGAGGAGACCAACCCCCTCCAGGCACCCCGTGAAAGAGGGGAAAGGGGATTTGAAGGTCAGATAGCAAGAGTTCTTCCGTTTGCCCCAGGGAATCCTACTTCTCCTGCCAGAGGCGTCATCCAGTTACTCTTTCAGGCGTCTCGGGACGTCGAACACGACTGAAGGTACTCGGACTTTCGTGGCGAGCTAGTGAAAGCGGGCGTTATGCCTTTTCAAGTTCGCAGGGGACTGGTTTGCGAAGCTTCTTCAGGTGACCAGGCCTCGGGCAAGTGGAACGGAGCCCGTCAATGTGTTCATGGAGATTGGGGTCGATTGGATTCCACATCGGATCAAGAATGAAGTCAATTCCCTCTCGTCTGGCTAACTTGGCGGCTGGAACGAAATCGCAGTCCCCGGCCACTAAAACGATGCGGCGGACGAACCGTTTATAAGCGAGCGAGGCAATGTCGAGGCCGATCTTGATATCCACTCCCTTCTGCCGCAGATCATAGGAGACGTCGTTTTCAGTAAGATCGGAGACCTGAATCCTCTTCTTAAGAAGAAGAACTCCTTTGTCGGGATTAATGATCCATCTTCCCCGGTCCTGTAGTTGCCCCAAACGCAGTGCGACTTTCCTGAGCTTCCGCAATTCTTGATGAAATTGCCGACGGAATTCGGCTTGCACCGTCTTGGAAAAGTCCACGGCACGCCCGGTGATCGGGTTATGGAGCTTCTTGCCGAAGGGAACGCAGTCGTAAAACAAAATCCGATAGAGATACTCGGAACCCACATGGCGCATCAAGAACTGATACATGTTCTTGGCAACTCTTTGAGGCGGATGAGACGAAGCTTCCGGAATGAGCTTGTTATAGCGTTTAAGGAAGAAGGAGCCGTCGACCAAGATCGCTGTGACGATCGGCTCCCTAGAAATGAAAAGCTCCTGGGCTCGGCGTCCCGCTATAGAATTCTGGGTACGCTTACTGCCAGGAGCACTATATTCACTATTTTCATTCATATATTACGCAGCTTCGTCCAAAAAGTTCAAGCAAATTTCCCTTTTTTCTCCATGTCCCCTTCCTTCGTCGACGCGCGCGCACGCCCCGCTGCCTCAGTCTTAGTCAACCGCTCTTGACGACAAAACGGGCCACCGATTCGGCGGTAAGTGTAATCGGTGGCGCCAGAAAGCGCAAGAAGGGCTTCGAGGAGGCCGAGGCAATTTTCCATTCTGGCTACTCGCCGCCGGCGCGCTGAAACAGAGAGTCTTACTCGATCTTCCATCTAGCGTGATGAATCGCGGGGAAGGCAATGAGAATATCGGGGCCCCATCCATGCGCGCGACCCGGAAAGGAGTTCAAACCCGAGTGCCAGTCACTTCTGCGACAAAAAACCTCCGTGGGAGGATGGCCCCCAGGTAGTGTCGCCGGAATCCGGCGACACTACCTTAGGACGTTCTGGCGGAGAACTCTGAACGGTCCCTCAAACCCAAGATAGTAAGACTTCGCTCTCGAACCTCGCCTCAGCCTGCGCTCGCAGTTCATCTAGGCAACGCCACTTCTGGTCACTTTCTTCCCAGTAGAATACGCGTTCAAAGACATTGGCCGTGTGGGAGATGCGGTGCGTCTCGAACTCCTGGGACAGGAGCGTGAACGCGTGATTGATGCTCCTCGCCTCCCTCTTGAGGCTGATCACCTTGGACCGGCAGTCAACGAGCACGGGCTTCTTCGTTCCTCGAATCCGGAGCTTTGGCTAACCAGAAGCTCATGACCAACTCCTTGGTTCTGCGGGCGTTATAGGGGTTCTCCGCTCTTGTGATTCTACGCGACTTAAGAAGCGGGTCAAGATTGAACCTTGGAATTCTTTCAATCTCGGCGAGGAGTTACTATAATCCCCCCCTGTTCTGCCCTTCGGAGTTCGTCAGGGCGGGCGATTAGAAAGGCCTCTCAATGCCACTCATTCCGAGAGCGCCCGAGCCCGGAGAAGTTGTCCGAGTCAGGCAGCGGCAGTACCTCGTTGAAGAAGTCATCGGGCCCCCGATGGCCGGGGACGCCACACTTGTGCGCCTCTCGTGCCTGGATGATGACGCACAGGGACAGCCGCTCGAGGTTCTCTGGGAGAAGGAAGTCGACCCCGAGATCCTGAACGCCGAAACGTGGGGGGAAATCGCCCGGCGCGGCTTTGACCCGCCTAAGCTTTTTGCCGCCTACCTCCACACGCTTCGCTGGAACTGCGTCACGGCCACCGACCCAAGGCTCTTCCAATCGCCGTTCCGAGCCGGGATCAAGATCGAAGCCTATCAGCTTGAGCCGCTCCGCAAGGCTTTACTCCTCCCGCGCGTGAATCTGTTCATCGCGGACGACGTCGGGCTGGGGAAGACAATCGAGGCCGGGTTGATTGCGCGCGAGCTGCTCCTGCGCAAGAAGGTCCGCGAAATCGTGGTCAGCTGCCCGCCGTCGATGCTCATTCAGTGGCAGGAGGAGTTGGAGACTCGGTTCGGACTCTCCTTCGAGATCGTCGACAAGGCATATGTGGCCCGGGTCCGGCGGGAAAGAGGTTATGGAATTAACCCGTGGACGACCCACACGCGCTTCCTCATCTCCCAGAGACTCTTGATTGACGAAGGTTACATGGCCCCGCTCCGGGACTGGCTCGGCGAGCTGCGTCCGGGCTCGCTCCTGATCCTGGACGAGGCGCACCACGCGGCGCCCGCAAGTGGCGCGCGCTATGCGATTGACTCGAAGATTACCAGGGCCGTCCGCGAAATCGCCCCACGCTTCGAGCACCGGCTCTTTCTCTCCGCCACGCCGCACAATGGCCACTCCAACAGCTTCTCGGCCCTCCTCGAGATTCTCGACCCCCAGCGGTTCTGC